>JAUHYJ010000255.1 GCA_030425785.1 Acidimicrobiia bacterium
TCGGTGCGCGCCAGGCTTCGGTCGAACGCCTGGCGCGCGTCGGCGCCCGCGCCGCCGCCGTCGCCGCTGACCCCGACGCCGCGGCACGCGGTGCGATCGCCGACGCGACCACGCTCGACCCGATCGAGGTCTCGGTCAGTCGTGCGGGCGACGCCGTCACCGTGACGGTCACCTACCACGACCCGACGTCGGTACCGATCGTCGGGTCGGCGATCGGCGATGTCGTGTTGCGGGCGACGGCGTCGATGCCGCGCGAGCCGCCGTGAGCCCCGAGACGTTCGGTATCGTCCGCGCCATGCGCGTGCGCCATCGACGAGTCGCCGACCACACGATCGTCGCGCTCGCCGACGAGGTCGACCTCGCGGCGGTCCCCGCGCTCCACCAGGCGTTGCGGCGGGCGATCGACACGGCCGGCGGGGCGGTCGTCGTCGAGCTCGACGGTGTGATCGTGCTCGACGACGCCGCGCTCGGTGTCATCGTGGGCGCGGCGGCACGCGCCCGGCGCGCCGGGGTCCCGTTCTCGATCGTCTGCACCGAGACACACCTGGTCGAACGGCTCGGCGACACCCGCGTCGACCAGATCGTGCCCGTCGTCGACCGCATCGTCGGCGGCTGACGCCCGACTGACCCGCGACCGACCTGCGGCCGAACCGATCCGCACGGTCGACGCCGCACGTGCGACGATGCCGACGTGGACACGAGCTACGTCGCCGTCATCTTCACGAACCGGCTCACCGGCGACGACGCTGCCGGCTACGCCGAGATGGCGGCACGCATGGAGGCGCTCGCCGCGGAGCAACCCGGCTACCGGGGCATCGAGTCCGTGCGTTCCGGCGACGGCGACGGCATCACCGTCTCGTACTGGGACGACGACGACGCGGCGCGCGCGTGGAAGCAGCACGCGGAGCACCTCGTCGCACAGCAACTCGGCCGCGAGCGTTGGTACGACCGCTACACCGTGCGGGTCGCCACCGTGCGACGCGAGTACGTCCACGAGCGGCCCATCTACCATCTCGCGCTCCCCGACGACTGGGCGGCGGCCCTGCAGGCGGGCGTCTACGAGATGAGCACGCGGGGCATCACCGTCGCCGACGAGGGGTTCGTGCACTGCTCGTTCGCCCACCAGATCGAGGGCGTCGCATCACGGTTCTACGCCGACGTCGACGAACTCCACCTGCTGCACCTCGATCGCGACGCGATCGACGACGATCTGAGGATCGAGCCGCCGGCCGACGGCGTCGACGAACTGTTCCCCCACGTCTACCGCCCGATCGCGACCGACGAGGTCACGGCCGTCACCGTGTGGCGACGTGGCGACGCGGCCTGGGGGCCGCCGCCGGTCACGGGCCGCTGAAGATCCCGTCGACCGAGCTGGCGTCGAGGTTGTCGTAGTAGGTGGTCTTCGGGTCGTAGGACTCCGCCGCCTCTTCCCACGTGGCGAGCTCCTTGCGGCCGACCACGAACCAATGCACTTCGTCGGGGCCGTCGGCGAGCCGCAGCGTGCGCTGGCTCGCGTACATCCGTGCGAGCGGGGTCCACTGGGACACGCCCGTCGCGCCGTGGATCTGGATGGCCTCGTCGATGATGGCGCACGTCCGGATCGGCACCATCGCCTTGACCGCGCTGACCCAGACGCGAGCCTCGGCGTTGCCGAGCTCGTCCATCGCCTTGGCGGCGGTCAGCACCATGCGGCGGCACGCCTCGATCTCGATCCGCGCCTTCGCGATGACCTCGACGTTCTTGCCGAGGTTCGAGATCCGCTTGCCGAAGGCCTCGCGGGTCAGGCCGCGCTGGGCCATCAGACCGAGCGCCCGCTCCGCAGCACCGACCGAGCGCATGCAGTGGTGGATGCGACCGGGGCCGAGGCGGAGCTGGCTGATCTCGAAGCCGCGCCCCTCACCGAGCAGCATGTTGGTCGCCGGCACGCGCACGTTGTTGAACCGGATGTGCATGTGCCCATGGGGCGCATCGTCCTCGCCGAACACGTGCATCGGCCCGACGATCTCGACACCCGGCGTGTCGCGCGGCACGAGGATCTGCGACTGACGCTGGTGGACCGGCCCGTCGGGGTTGGTCTGCAGCATGACGATGAAGATCTTGCAGCGCGGATCGCCGGCACCCGAGGCGTAGTACTTCTCGCCGTTGATGACCCACTCGTCGCCGTCCTTGACCGCCCGGCAGGCGATCTGCTTCGCGTCGGACGATGCGACGTCGGGCTCGGTCATGACGTATGCCGAGCGGATCTCGCCGTTGAGCAGCGGATACAACCACTGCTCCTTCTGCTCCTTGGTGCCGACGCGCTCGAGGACCTCCATGTTCCCGGTGTCGGGGGCCGAGCAGTTGAGGCACTCCGACGCGATCGGGTTCTTGCCGAGCTCCATCGCGATGTACGCGTAGTCGAGGTTCGAGAGGCCCTCGCCCGTCTCGGCGTTCGGGAGGAAGAAGTTCCAGAGGCCCTGTTCCTTGGCCTGGTTCTTCATCTTCTCGAGCAGCTCGAGCTGCCCGTCGCCGTAGCCCCATCGCTCGGCTCGCCCCTCACCGAGGCGGAAGAACTCCTCGGTGTTCGGCTCGACGACGTCGGCGATGAAGGCCTTGACCGCCTCGTAGAGCGGCTTGGCCTTGTCGGACATCCGCAGGTCGTACATGTCCACGGTGGATTCGAGTGCCGTCATGCGAACCGACGTTAGTGAGCCGTCCGCCGGCACGTCCCATCGGCGCGATCGGCGGACGCGGCGCAGTTCGTCAGCCGGTCGGGGGTGATTGGCCGCGGCCGCTGCGGCGGGGTGGCCGGCGACGGTCGGCGCGCCGCACGTACCGCTCCTGCTCGGCTTCGAGGGCTGCCTCCTCGGCGACGAGTCGTTCGAGGCTGGTCAGCCGCTCGGGCGCCAGCTCGCCGCGCTCGATCGCCGCCTGGACCGCGCAGCCCGGCTCCTGGTCGTGCTTGCAGTCGCGGAACCGACAGTGGTCCATCAGGTCGAACACATCGGCGAACGCCCGCTCGATCCCGTCGCCCGACAACCAGAGGCTGACGGCGCGCACGCCCGGTGTGTCGATCAGCCATCCCTCGCCCGGCAGCCGGAGCAGCTGGGAAGCGACCGTCGTGTGCCGTCCGCGCTGATCGGCGTACCGGACCTCGCCGGTGTCCATCACCTCGTCGTCCAGGAGCGCGTTGACGAGCGTCGACTTCCCGACGCCCGACGCACCGAGGAACGCGAGCGTCCGGTTCCCCGCGGCGTAGGCGCGGATGCGATCGATGCCGATGTGCTCGAGACCGCTCGCGACGAGCACCGGGACACCGAGCGCGACCGCCTCGAGCTCGCTGCGGGTCGGCTCGGCGTCGATGACGAGGTCGACCTTGGTGAGGACGACGACGGGCTCGGCACCCGAGTCGTAGGCGAGCACCAGTTCGCGTTCGAGCCGTCGCTGGTTGGGCGGCGCGCCGAGCGCGTGCACCAGGAAGACGGCATCGATGTTGGCGGCGAGCACGTCGGCCTCGAAGCGGTCGCCCTCGTGCGAGGCGCGACGCGTGAACGCCGACGTTCGTTCGACGATGTGTGCCACCTGCTCGCCGTCGTCGGACGGCACGACCCAGTCGCCGACGGCGACGTCGACGTACAGGTTGCGGATCCGGAGCGGCTGGTCGTCGCGCGCGTGCCGCATCACGGTGCTCCAGCCCCGGTCGATGCGTGACACCCGCCCCGGTTCGCCGGGCGCGCCGATCGACTGCCACGACGCCTCGAGCGCGTCGTTCCAGCCGAGCTCGCGATCGGGCGTCACGGAGCGAACCGTACCGTGAGGCCGAGGTCCGCCACGGCCGCGATCGATCACCCGTAGGCGACGAGCGTGCGGTCGAAGAGCACGACGAACACCCCGTCGTCGACCCCCCACCAGAACGGGTCGCGTTCGAGTGGCAGCGACCAGCGCTCGTCGCCGCCATACCCGAATGCCGTGACGACGCGATCGGGGTCGCCGATCACCGGCGCCGCGATCCATCCGTCCGCGAACAACAACGGGGCGGCCTCGCGGTCACCGGCCGCGTCGGTCGTGGCGACGACCGACCCGTCGCGCACGTCGACGATGGCCATCTGCACGAGCCCGGTCTCGGGATCGACGAGCCGGGCGACCGACACCGGCCCGACCTCGGTCTCGGTCCCCGGTCCGAACACCCGGCCCTCGAGCTCCCATCGTGCCTCGATGCGTCCGCCGACGACCTCGAAACCGACCGACGTGCCGCTGGCGACGATGCCGAGCGACGTCCCCGGGACGCCGCCGACGAGCTCGGCACGGCCGGCGAAGTCACCGAATGCATCGCTGACGAACAGCCGCCGGTCGACGGCCACCCCGTCGTCGTCGAAGGCGACGATCTCGTTGTCCTCGGTGAAGCCGACGACGTGGCCGCCGACGGGGGCGATCGAACGCAGCCCGAACGCCGGCACCGCCGGTGCCACGACCTCGCCCGTCGCGAGGTCGAGCAGCGCGAGGTCGCCGCCGACACGTCCGACGACGAAGCCGGGCGGTGGTGGGGCTGCGTCCGCCACCACACCGGCACCCATCGGCTCCCCCGTCGCCGTGTCGACGACCCGGACGATCCGGTCGCCGCCGGCCGGTTCGGAGATCTCGACGAGCGTCTCCTGCAGGAACTCCAGCGTCACCTCGTCGGACGCACGGCGCTCCCACAGCACGTCGCCCGTGTCGGGGTCGAAAGCGACGACGGCCGTACCGGCACTCGTGCCGAAGTCGTCGGCGAGCATGATCGCCGTGGCGTCCACCATGACCCTGCGGACGCCGTCGGTCGACTCCACCGGCGCGGCCCAGCGCACCTCACCGGTGTCGAGCTCGCGCACGACGAGTTCGTCACCGACCGACATGGCGAGCACCCCGGCGCCGATGGTGAAGGGCCCGATCCGGTCAGGCAGCGGGAGCGTCCAGGTGGGAGCGCCGTCGACGGCGGGAAGTACACCGGCCGACGTCGCCGTCGGAGTCCCCGACGGCCGCAGCGTCCACACGACACCGCCGGCGAGCACGAGCAGCAGCGCGACGACCACGGCGCCGAGCACGATTGCGCCCGTCGACGTCGAGAGCGGGGTGTCGTCGTCGCGGCGGGGACGGACGAGCGGATCGGGTTCGCGCGGGGCTGCGTGGTCGAGGCCGAGTTCGGTGCGCCAGCGTTCTCGGATCTCGTCGACGGACGGCAGCGGCGCCTCGATCGCCTCGCGCGACCAGGGGCTGACCGGGCCGCCCACCGGCCGTCGCGGCCGTGGTGGCTCGTCGTCGGCCGGCCGGCTCACCGGATCGGGTGCGGCGCTGGACACGATCGCGACACCGCCACCGGGACGCCACATCGCGTCGCGTCCCGGGTCGTCGGACGGCCGCCGCCGGGCGGCCGCATCGTGCGGCTCCGCGCCCATCCGGCCATGGTAGGCCGCGCCGTCGGGCAGGTCGGCGTGCCCGACGGCAGGTGGCGTCGTCACCCGTTTCCGGCACACTCAGCGGGGTGGTGTCCTTGACAACCCGCACTCTGTCCCCTACCTAAAGGCAGCAATGGCGAAGCCTCTGGTCGTCGTCGAGTCACCGGCGAAGGCGAAGACGATCTCGAAATTCCTCGGCAGCGACTACGACGTGCGCGCCTCGGTCGGCCACGTCGCCGACCTGCCCAGCAAGGGCCTGAACATCGACGTCGACAACGGGTTCAAGCCCACCTACGAGCTCACCGAACGCGGCAAGCAGGTGGTGAAAGACCTGCGTGCGGCACTCAAGGACGCCGACGAGCTGTACCTCGCGACCGACGAAGACCGCGAGGGAGAGGCGATCTCGTGGCACCTCGTCGAGTACCTGAAGCCGAAGGTGCCGGTGAAGCGGATGGTGTTCCACGAGATCA
>JAUHYJ010000256.1 GCA_030425785.1 Acidimicrobiia bacterium
CGTCTGCTTGAACGCGTTGCCCTCGACGCCGACGAGGTTGGCGATCGGTACCCGCACGTCGGTGAAGAACACCTCGCAGAAGTGCTGGTTGGTGGTCATGTCCTTGATCGGGCGGACCTCGATGCCGGGCGTGTCCATCGGCACGATGATCTCGCTGATGCCCTGGTGCGGCGGGCCGTCCGAGCTCGTGCGGCAGATCAGGTAGATGTAGTCGGCGACGGCCCCGAAGCTCGTCCAGATCTTCTGGCCGTTGATGACGAACTCGTCGCCCTCCTGGATCGCCTGGGTCTTGAGGGCGGCGAGGTCACTGCCGGCATTCGGTTCCGACATCCCGATGCACCACGTCGTCTCACCCGAGAGCATCCCGGGGAGGAACTCGGCCTGCTGATCCGGCCGACCGTAGGCGATCAGGGACGGACCCATCTGGCGGTCGGCGAACCACATCGCCGCGATCGGCGCGCCCGCCGCGATGAGCTCCTCGCCGATGATCAGGCGGTCGACCGGCGGTCGCCCCTGCCCGCCGAACTCGGTCGGCCAGGTGAGGCCGATCCAGCCGAGCTCGGCCATCTGCTTCGCGAACTCCTTCGAGAACCCGTTGATCCACGAGTCGTTGTGGCGGCCGAACCGGGCGACGGCGTCGGTGGCGACCTGGCGTGCCTGTTCCCGCAGTTGCGCTTGTTCGGGCGTCCACGCGAAGTCCATCCCACGAGCGTAGAGCGGTGGTCGGCCGATCGTCTCGTCCGGACGGCGGACACCTACTCGGCCACGGAGCGTGTGCGTTCGGCCGCCGACATCACGTCTGCGTGGGAAGACCTGCGGTGAACTTGAGGGAATATCGTCCGTTTCTTGACTTTTCCCGTGACACGAGCCCCGCTGCTTCCTACGCTGGGTGTCATGTTGGGTACTCGGTGTGGCAGCCGGCACGGTGTGCAGGGGGCACAGCGACCGCTGGCGATGGCCACGGCCATCGGCGTCCTGGCCGCCGTCGTGCTCGCCGGCCCCGCGCTCGCGCAGGACCCCGGCACCGGAACCGACGACGACGGCAACATCGTCGCGGTCGGCGCACCTCCGCCACCGCCACCTCCGCCGGCCACCACGATCGTCGCCGTCGGCGAGCCGCCCGTGGCGCCGACCACCACGATCGTCGCCGTCGGTCGACCGCCGGTGCCGCGACCGGTCGTGGCGAGTCAGCCGGCGACGCCGGTGAACCGGCCGATCGTCGAACGGCCCTCTGCGCTCGACCTCGTCGGTGCGACCGCCCGGCAGATCGCCGCCGGCGTCGACCGCATCTCGGCCCACCTCTGAGCGGGCGGCGCGCACCCATCTGCGCAGCAGGTGCGCAGACCGGTCACGGACGAGCGATGTCGGTCAGCGCTGCTCGAGGGCGACGTAGTCGCGCTCGCCGGGGCCGTCGTACCACTGGCGCGGCCGAGAGATCCGCTGGGCCGGATCGTTCAGCAGCTCCTGCCAGTGAGCGAGCCACCCCGCCGTGCGGGGGATCGCGAACAGCACCGTGAACATCTCGACCGGGAACCCCATCGCCTGGTAGATCAGGCCGGAGTAGAAGTCGACGTTCGGGTACAGCTTGCGATCGATGAAGTACGAGTCGCTGAGCGCGACCTCCTCGAGCGCCAGCGCGATGTCGAGCAGCGGGTTCTTTCCCGTCACCTCGAACACGTCGTAGGCGGTCTGCTTGATGATCGTCGCCCGCGGGTCGTAGTTCTTGTAGACGCGGTGGCCGAAGCCCATCAGGCGTCCCTCGCCCGCCTTCACCGACTCGATGAACGCCGGCACGTTCTCGATCGAGCCGATCTCACTGAGCATGCGAACGACCGCCTCGTTGGCGCCGCCGTGCAACGGTCCGTAGAGCGCCGCCGCCGCGGCGGCAGCCGCCGAGTACGGGTCGGCATGGCTGGAACCGACGACGCGCATGGCCGTCGTGCCGCAGTTCTGCTCGTGGTCGGCGTGGAGGATGAACAAGATGTCCATCGCCTTCGCGAGCACCGGGTCGACCGTGTAGTCCGGGCCGATCTTCCACATCATGTTGAGGAAGTTGGCGGCGTAGGTCAGATCGTTGTCGGGGTAGTTGAACGGCAGCCCCTGGCTGAACCGGTACGACATGGCCGCGATGGTCGGCGTCTTGGCGATCAGGCGGAGGATCTGACGGTGACGCTGGTGCTCGTCGTCGATGTCCTTGGCGCCGTCGTAGAAGGTGCCGAGCGCAGCGACGGCCGAGATGAACAGGCCCATCGGGTGCGCGTCGTAGTGGAAGCCGTCGACGAAGCGCTTGCGCATGTTCTCGTGGATGAACGTGTGGTGCGTCACGTCGTGGGTCCACGTGTCGAGCTGGTCCGCCGTCGGCAGTTCGCCGTGGAGCAGCAGGTAGGCGACCTCGAGGTAGGTCGAGTGCTCGGCGAGCTGCTCGATCGGGTAGCCGGAGTAGCGCAGGATGCCGTTGCCACCGTCGAGGTAGGTGATCGCCGACTTGCACGACGCCGTCTGCATGTACGCCGGGTCGTACACGAACAGCGACGGATCGAGCTCGCGCACCGCCGACGCAGGGAACACCCCACCCTCGATCGGTACGGTCACGGTCTTGCCGGTGCGGTCGTCGGTGATGGTGATGGTGTCGGGCACGTTGCTTCCTTCGTGTCGCAGCTCTGGTGTGCCGGAGGTTCCTCCCCGGCCCGCGCCAATGTACCCCTAGATGATCGAAGCGCTCCAACGAAGGGGTCGCCGGTCGAGGCCTCGCCCGAGCGAGATCTGACCGGCGGGCCCACACGCTCTGCCCCGTGCGGCTCCCGGCCGGGAGGCCGGGCCGGCCGCCCGACGGGGACGCACCCGTGCCGACGCCGTCCGCACCGGGTGTGGGTGGGCCGGGTCAGCCGTCGCGGTCGTCGTCGGTCACGACGAAGAGGCCGAACATCCCGCTGCTGTTGGCCCCGGTGCTGATGTAGCGGTACTCGCCGACGGTGTCCGGCGTGAACGTCGTCGAGCCCGTCTCACCGGGCGCGACCTGACCGGTGTCGGCCTCCCAGAGGACGGTGGCGACCTCGCCGGGGACGATGACCCGGAACGACTGCGACGCAGCACCTCCCTCGAGGTTGCCCGACCATCCCTGGCGGTTCGTGAAGGTGACCGTCACCGTCGTGCCGACCGGCACCTCGATGCGTGGGCCAGGCGTTCGCAGCTCGGAGAGCGGCTCGTCGGCGAGCGCCCAGCCGTTCCCGCCGCTGAGGTCGCGGGTGACCTCGCCGCCGACCAGCTCGACGAGGCGTGACGGGAGGGCCGGGCCCGCGGCGTCGTCGCCGTCCCCGACCCGCTGGATGGCCACCACGGCGGCCCCGACGACGAGGACGAGCGCGGCCGCCGCCGCAAGCCATCGTCCGGGGCCTGCCGACGTCGATCGGTCGGTTCGGTTGGTGTCGAGCATGATGACCTCCTGGTCGGACGTGGCTGATGGATCGGACGTGTCCAATCGGTCGGATGTGGCTGATGGGTCGGACGTGGCTGATGGGTCGGTCGGACCGGTCACCGGTCGACCGCGTGCGTCGACACGTGTCGTCGTGGCGTCGAGGTAGCCGATGAGCTGTTCGGCGAGCTGGTCGCTCACGACGCCACCCCCAGTTCTGCTCGAAGGCGCTGCAGCCCGCGCGCGAGATGCGTGTCGAGGCTCGACACGGAGACCGACAGCGCCTCGGCCGCCTCGCGACGGGTCCAGCCGTCGGCGTGGACCATGACGACGGCTGCTCGTTGCTGTTCGGTCAACGCCGCGAGCGCTGCGGGCAGGCCCGGCTCGATGTGGTGCTCCTCGGCGGTCGGCACCGGGAGCAAGCGCGGTTCGCGTCGACGTCGCCCCGTACGCGTCCGCCCGACTCGGTAGAGGTAGCCGACCGGGTTCTCCATCGCCCGGATCTCCGCGCAGTGCTCCCAGCCGTAGGCGAACGCGATGCCGACGGCCTCGGTGCCGGCCTGCTGGCCGAGGGCCGCGACGAGCGCGTGGCGCAGCTTCGGTTCGGCCGACGCGTGGAAGGCGACGAACCACGACTCGTCGTCGGTCACCCGGTCTCCCGGCTGCGTCGCCGCATCATTGCCCACACCATTCAAACCATTCCGGCACCCGATCGCGCCACGAAGAACTCGGGACGTGCTCGCGGCGCCGGTCCGCCGGCGTGGTCAGAGCGGGGTGTTGCCGTGCTTGCGGCGGGGGAGCCGCTCGCGCTTGTTGTCGAGCATCGACAACGCCGACGCGACCTCTCGGCGGGTCTCGGCCGGGTCGATGACGGCGTCGACGTACCCGCGCTCGGCGGCGACGTACGGGTTGAGCAGCCGCTCGGCGTAGTCGGCCTCGAACGCGGCTCGCTCGTCGTCGCTCGAGCGGCGGGCCAGGATCGCGGCAGCCTGCCCGGCGCCCATCACGGCCAGTTCGGCCCAGGGCCACGCCAGGCACACGTCGTTGCCCATCGTCTTGGAGTCCATGACGATGTAGGCACCGCCATAGCTCTTGCGCAGGATCACGCAGACGCGTGGCACCGTCGCTCGGCCGTACGCGTACACCAGTTGGGCGCCGTGACGGATCATGCCGCGCCACTCGAGGTCCTTGCCGGGGTAGAAGCCGGGCGTGTCCACCAGCGTGAGCAGGGGCAGGTTGAACGCATCGCACAACGCGACGAAGCGGGCGGCCTTCTGCGAGGCCGGGATGTCGAGCGTCCCGGCCAGGTTCATCGGCTGGTTGGCGACGATGCCGATCGGTCGGCCACCCATCGTCGCGAACGCCGTCACGACGTTGCCGGCCCATCGCGAGCGGAGCTCGAGCACTGACGCGTCGTCGACGATCGCCTCGGCCACGGCCCGCACGTCGTAGCTACCGGTCGACGACTCGGGGATGAGTGCGCCGGCCTCGGGGCAGGGCCGGTCGATCGGGTCGTCGAGTGGCCAGCGCGGCGGCTGGTCGTCGACGTGGTCGGGCAGGTACGCGAGGTAGTCGCCGATCAGCTCGGCGGCCTGGTCCCGGTCGTCGGCGACCGCGACCGGGAGGCCGGCCTGCTGCTCGAGCGCGCCGGCACCGCCGAGCTCGTCCTTGCTGATGTCGATGCCCGTGAACTGGCGCACCATGACCGGCCCGTTCACGAATGCGTAGCTCCGACTGGTCGCGACGACGATGTCGACCATGCCGAGGATCAGCGCCGGGCCCGAGACGGCGGGGCCGTCGAGGATCGCGCAGGTCGGAACGGTGCCCGAGCAGCGGCTGATGACGCGAGCCACGCGCCCCCACCCGTCGAGCGCGGCGATGCCCTGTCCGATGTCGGCACCGGCGCTCGAGATCACGAGCACGAGCGGCAGACGCTCGTCGAGCGCCGTCCGTGCGGCGCGCTCCATGATCGACGTCATCTCCTGGGTGAGCGGAGCCGCCGGGTCGCGCTGCTCGAACTCGAACCACGAGACGCGGCGGTCGCCGAGCATCCGGACGCGGGCCGACGCGGGGCCCGGGATCTGAGCGGCGACGGCGAGTTCGTCGAGCGACATCGAGGCGACACTATCCGAGCGGGGTCCCGCCGTCAGGGGTGGTCGACCGGTGTGGTCGTCAGGCGCGCTGACCCGGGGGTGGTGGGCGGGGTGATCGACGGGGTCGCGGCCGGACGGGCGCCGGTGGGGTCAGGTCGCCCGCTTCAGCGGGAAGGTCTCGGCGCCGAGATGTACGCCGGGCTGGGCGAGGCCGTGGGTGCGGATGACGTCGGCCAGCACGTTCGCGACCGCGGTGGTGGCCGCACTCGGCGACGGTCGTCGCCGCCGGGCCCATGCGACCACACGACGCGGGAGCTCGGGCACGGTGATGCGCACGAACTCACCGGCGAGCTGCGTCGGCGCAGCGGTGGC
>JAUHYJ010000257.1 GCA_030425785.1 Acidimicrobiia bacterium
CCGAGGCGTTCACGCGTCTCCGGATCGTTGTGGCGCGCCCGGACACGGACTCATGTCGCCGGTGCCGCTGCGCGCTGAACCGGTCACGCTCGGTGGTATTCGAACACTGCGGGTGCGAAGTTGCCGAGCGCTTGACCGGGCTTCACATCGCCGGATCAGTCAGGTGTGGCAACGTGATCGGGCAGTCACCGACTGCCGGACGCCGCCACGTCCGTCTGGAACTTGCTCACGCAGAGAAAGGCCGACGGCGATGGCAACAGCACTCACCGGACTTCACCCGGCGCACGACGACGCCCGGGACGAGCTGACCGACCACGAGCCGACGCTGCGTCAGATGCTGCGCCCGTTCTGGTTCGTCGGGGCCGTGCTGATGATGCTCGATGGCGTCACCACGTACATCGCGCTCCGATTCCACGCGGACGACGGCGCCCGCGAAGGCAACCCGATCGCACAGTGGGCCATCGATCAGATCGGCCTGGCGGGCATGTGCACCCTCAAGGTCCTGATCGGCGTGGCGATGGTGTGGCGGCTCGCCGCCACCGCCGACCGCGGCCATCGTTTGACGTGGCTGAATCGCGGGCTCAGCCTGCGGCGCAAGCCGACGTGGCAGGTCCGGCGCAATGCTGCCTGGGCGCTCGCCTTCACACTGGTGCTGATGGGCGTCGTGGTCGGCAACAACGTGCGCGCGATCTGGTCGCTCGCCGTCGGCTGACGCACCCGTCAGGAGACGAGCTCAGCGAGCGCCCTCGAGCGGGCTCGGTTCGGGGACCTGCCAGTCGGCCGGCATGCGCGCGAAGTCGAAGAACGGGGCGTCGTCGCCCGACTCGACGGCATCGGCGACCTGGTCGTAGAACCCCTTGCCGGTCTCCTCCGCGAAGGTGATGTTCACGTCGTCGGCGGTGTCGGCGCTCGGCCGCTGGACGTACTCGGGGAACGCCGTCTCGTCGGCGGGGCCTTCGGTGTAGCCGCGGGCGAACATCTGCTTGAGCGTGCCGAATCCGTCGTTGCGGACGAGGACCTCGCCGCGCGGCGAGCCGCCGAGGCTGCGCATGTGGTCGATGAAGGCGTCGAGGTCGTAGGTGTCGAACGCGACGTGCTGGACCGCATGGTCGCCGTGCCGTTCGACGAAGGCCGTGACCTGGCTCTGCTTGGCGCGGTCGATGCCCTCGATCAGGGCGACGCCGAACTCGCCGTAGTCGATGCACCAGATCTTCATGCTGTCGTCGGGGTCGTCGGGCCGCACGTCGTCGATGCGGTTGATGAGGCGCCCGCCCTCGACCTCGATGTGGAACCAGGCCCAGCGTTCGATCGTGCCCTCGGCACAGGCGTAGGTGATGTGGTCGACGCGCTTGAGGTGCGACATGACGGTTCCTTTCGATGGTGGCGTGGTGCCATGCTGCACAATCCGTCGCCTCCGCTCAACAACGCTGTACAAGATGATCACTTCTTTCCACTATGTTGATCGATATGAGCGCTCTCCGGTACGAGATCGACGCCGCGGACCGCAGACTGATCGGTGCGTTGCGGCGCCGCGGACGCGCGTCGATCACCGAGCTCGCCCAGCTGACCGGCATGGCGAGGGGCACCGTGCAGTCACGGCTCCAGCGCCTGGTCGACGTCGGCGTCATCACCGGGTGGGGCCCCGACCTCGACCCGAGGGCGAGCGATCATCCCGTGGTGGCGTTCACGACGTTGTCGATCGCTCAGGGCACACATGATGCGGTCGTGCGCGCCCTCGCGGCCATGCCCGAGGTGCTCGAGGTCCACGTCGTCACGGGCGCCGGCGACCTGCTGTGCCGGATCGTCGCCCGCTCGAACGACCAGCTGCACGAGTTGATCCAGGAACTGGTCGCGATCGACGGGATCGTACGCTCGGACAGCCAGTTGGCACTGCACTCCCCCGTCCAGCGCACCCTCGCCGACCTGGTCGGCCGGTAGCCGCCGCCGTCAGCCGGGCGAAGCGACGAGCCCACTCCCTCGCGCGCCGCCCTGGATTCGCGTGAGGTTTCTGCGCAGAGCTGTGCGCAGAAACCTCACGCGTTTGCCTGGCGGTCGTGTCGGAGGGGCGACGTGAACCCCAGTGACGGTCAGAACATCGACTTCTGGGGGCGGATGACCAGTTCTTCGATGTTGACCTCGATGGGTTGGCGGACGACGTAGTCGACCAACTCGGCGATCCGCTGGACGTCGCCGATGACCGGCGCCATCGCCTGCTGCATCTGATCGATCTGTTCCTGTGGCAGCTTGCCCTCGTCGTCGAAGTCGAGGTCGGTGATGCCCGCAGCGCCGGCCAGGCCCTCGACCATCTCGCGCGGGACGTTGCGGGTGAAGTTGGTGGCGAACACGCCCGGCTTGATCGCGGTGACCCGGATCGGCTCGTCCTGCAACTCGTCGCGAAGCGTGCTGTTGATGCAGTTGACCGCGTACTTCGTCGCGCCGTACATGCCGGAGTCGCGCCGCAGGGTCGCCGTCGACGAGATGTTGATGATGTTGCCCTCCGAGCCCGTGGCACGCATCGCCTGCGCCGCCGCCTGACAGCCCACCGCCAACGCGAGCACGTTGACATCGAGCATCACCTTCCAGACGGCCGGATCGCCGTCGACGATCCCGCCCATGTCGCCGAAGCCGGCGTTGTTCACCATCACGTCCAACCGACCGGTGGCCGACGCGGCGCCGTCGACCCAGCGCTGCAGCTCGCCGATGTCGACCACGTCGAACACCGAGACGTCGGCGCGACCGCCGGCCGCGCGGATCACGTCGGCCGACTCGAGCATCGGCGCCTCGGACCGGCCCGCCAAGAACACGTGCGCGCCCAACCCGCCGAGGTGCTCGGCGATCGCCTTGCCGATCCCGCTGGATGCGCCGGTCACGCAGACCGTGCGACCCTCGATGCTTCGATGCGCTCCCATCCCCCGATCCTGACACGCAGGTGCGGGCGTGCGAGCCGTCGAGCGTCAGTCGATCTTCGGGAGCACCTTCAGGCCGAGTTCGGCGAGCTGCTTGGGATCGCCCTCGACGGGGGCGTTGGTCATCGGGTCGGCGCCCGACTGGGTCTTCGGGTAGGCGATGACCTCACGGATGTTCTCCTCGCCGGCCAGGATCGCGGTGAGGCGGTCGATGCCGACGGCGAAGCCGCCGTGGGGCGGGGCGCCGTATTCGAACGGGTTGAGGAAGAAGCCGAACTTGCGGGCCGCTTCCTCGTCGGAGATGCCGAGCGCCTTGAACACCCTGGCCTGCAGCTCGGGCTCGTGGATTCGGATCGAACCGGAGCCGAGCTCCCAGCCGTTGAGCACGAGGTCGTACGCGATCGAACGCACCGACAGCGGATCGGTCTCGATCTTGTCGACGTCGTCGGGGTGCGGCGTGGTGAACGGGTGGTGTCCCGGCTTGGGCCGGCCCGTCTCCTTGTCGACGCCGACGAAGAGGGGGAACTCGACGACCCACACGAACGCGTACGGGCCCTGGTGAACGGGCGGGCGACCGAGGTCGTTCCGGAGCGTCCCGAGCACCTCGCACGTCGTCATCCACTCGTCCGCGACGATGAGGATGAGGTCGCCGGTCTCGGCCTCGGTACGTTCCTTGATGGCCGCCGTCTCGGCGTCGGAGATGAACTTCGCGACCGGGCTGTCGAACCCGTCGTCGGTCACCTTGAGCCACACGAGACCCTTGGCGCCGAGCGACTTCGCCTTGTCGGTGAGCTTGTCGAGCTGGTTGCGGCCGTACTCGTCGGCGGCACCCGGCACGCGGATCCCCTTGATCGACCCTCCGTCAGCCGCAACAGCCGATGAGAACGCCTTGAACTCGGTCGACGCGAACACCTCGGTCAGCTCGACGAGCTGCATCCCGAACCGGAGATCGGGCTTGTCGATGCCGTACACGTCCATCGCCGTGTGCCACGTCATCCGCTCGATCGGCGGCGGGCGCTCGCCGGTGACGGCCTCGGTGGCGTCGAGCACCGCTTCGCTCACGGCGTCGAGCACGTCGTCCTGGCCGACGAAGCTCATCTCCATGTCGAGCTGCATGAACTCGTACTGGCGATCGGCGCGCAGGTCCTCGTCGCGCAGGCATCGGGCGATCTGGTAGTAGCGGTCGACACCGCCCACCATCAGGAGCTGCTTGAACAGCTGGGGGCTCTGCGGCAGGGCGTAGAACGAACCCGGTTCCTTGCGCGACGGCACGAGGAACTCGCGAGCACCCTCCGGGGTCGAGGGCACCAGCATCGGCGTCTCGACCTCGACGAAGCCCTGTCGGTCCATCGCCGTGCGCATCGCACCGTTCACGGCCGATCGCACGCGGATGTTCTTCTGCATCCGCTCACGTCGCAGGTCGAGGTAGCGGTACTGCAACCGGATGTTCTCGTCGACGTCGTCGGCGCGGTGGTCGATCGGGAACGGGGGCGGCACCGCCTTGCGGAGGATCTCGACCTCGCAGTCGCCGATCTCGATCTCACCGGTCGGCAGGTTCTCGTTGATCGTTCCCTCGGGGCGGGCGCGCACGACACCGGTGACCCGCAGCACGTACTCGGAGCGCACGTCGACGTCGTCGTTGATCACGCACTGCGTGATGCCGGAGTGGTCGCGCAGGTCGACGAAGGCGAGGTGCTCGCCGTGCTCGCGACGGCGGCCGACCCACCCGGTGAGGGAGACGGTCTGGCCGATGTGCTCGGCGCGGAGTTCGCCGCACATGTGGGTGCGCATCGAGGTGCTGCTCATTGGGGACTTTCCTGGAGTGGTTGCTGAAGTCGTTGTTGGAGTTCGGAGATCAGTGAATCGCGGGCGACCGCGACTTGTGCGCCGTCGCCGCGCATGGGCCTGATGGTGACGACGCCGGCGTCGACCTCGTCGGTGCCGACGATCGCTGCGAAGGCAGCCCCGCTGCGGTTGGCGGCCTTCATCTGCGCCTTCATCGACCGGTTGTCGAACGCCCGGTCGGAGCGCACACCGGCAGCGCGCAACGTGGTCGTGAGGGCCAGGGCCTCTCCTCCACCCGTCGTGTCGACGACGAAGACGTCGACCGCCGCGTCGGGGGCGGCGAAGACACCCTCGTCGTCGCAGGCGAGCAGCGCCCGCTCGACCCCGAGCGCGAAGCCGATGCCCGCCGTCGGCGGACCGCCCAGGTCCTCGACGAGCCCGTCGTAGCGGCCGCCGCCACCGAGCGCGTTCTGGGCCGAGTCGAACGTGCCGCCGACGTACTCGAAGATCGTGCGCCGGTAGTAGTCGAGCCCGCGCACGAGCTTCATCTCGATCGTGAACGGGATGCCGATCGCGTCGAGGCCGGAGCGCACCGTCTCGAAGTGCGCCGCGGCCTCGTCGGACCAGAACTGGTCGATCGTCGGCGCTGCGGCGATGATCGGCTGATCCTGCTCACGCTTGGAATCGAGGACCCGCAGCGGGTTCTTGTCGAGCGTCATGATGCTCTGCTCGCTCAGGTCGTCGCCGGCGGCTTCGAAGTGGTCGCGCAGCGCGGTCATGTAGCGAGCGCGGTCGGCCGGCTCGCCGAGGCTGTTCACCAACAGCTCGACCTGGCGCAAGCCGAGCCGGCGGAAGAACTCCCAGCCCAGCGCGATCACCTCGACATCGAGGTACGGATCGTCGACGCCGAGCACCTCGATGCCGACCTGGTCGAACTGGCGATAACGGCCACGTTGCGGCTTCTCGTACCGGAAGTTCGGGCCCGAGTACCACGCCTTCCACGGTGTGACCGGGCGGTGCTGGGCGAACGCCCGGCACACGCTGGCCGTCTGCTCCGGCCGCAACGCGACGTGCCGATCGCCCTTGTCGACGAAGTCGTACATCTCCTTCGTCACGACGTCGGTCGCGTCCCCGAGCCGGGTGAAGACACCCAGGTCTTCCATCATTGGCGGGATGATC
>JAUHYJ010000258.1 GCA_030425785.1 Acidimicrobiia bacterium
CACGTTCGGCTCCGCGGACGACGCCCGCTGGCACCAAGGCTCACTCCCACACTTCACCGCCTGGATGGTCCTCCTGCCCGACACCGACCAAGCCGTCGTCGTGATGCTCAACGCCGGCAGCCAATTCGACATCGGCGGCGCCAACGCCGCGTGGAGCCGGATCCCGCAGGGCGTCGTCGACATCCTTCGTGGGGTCGACCCGCCCGACGGCCTCACCGCGAGCCGCTTCTTCATCGTGTTCGACACCCTCGCCGCCGTCGTCGTCGTGGCGCAGGCCTGGACCCTCGTCAGTGTCGCGACGCGCCGGCAGCACCACCGCCGACGTACCGCGCGAAACCTCGTGGCCTTCGCGTGGGAGCTCATCGTGGCACCAGCGATCCTGGTGCTGTACCCGGGGATCGTGGGCGGCCTCGGCTGGCGGGCCGCGTTCGGATTCCTGCCCGACCTGACCCTCACGATCGTCACCGTCGGCGCGCTGGCCATGGTCACCGGGGTCGTCCGAGCCGTGCAGCTCGCCCGCCTGCGAGCCGATCGAGATCGCGGGGTCGACGACGACACACCGATCGCCGGACGAGCCGACCACGACCGGGCTCGCCGTGAGGACACCATCGTGAGGACACCATCGTGAGGACATCGTCATGACGACAACGACACCATCCCCGACTCCACCGCTGACCCCGCCCCCGACCTTCGATCCGGCCGACCAGCCGCCGCGACGACCCGTCGACGGCGGTCATTCGCTCGAGGTCGACCACGTCACGAAGCGGTACGGCGACCACGTGGTGGTCGACGATCTCTCCTTCACGGTTCCGCCGGGACGGGTGACCGGCTTCCTCGGGCCGAACGGATCGGGCAAGTCGACCACCATGAAGATCATGCTCGACCTCGCCGCGGCCGACAGCGGGCACGCGACGATCGGCGACCGCCGCTACCGCGACCTCGACCAACCCGCACGCACCGTCGGCGCCCTGATCGAATCCGACGCGTTCCACCCGGGTCGGAGCGGTCGCAACCACCTTCGCGTCCTCGCCGACGCCACCGGCATCGAGCACAAGCGAGTCGACGAGATCCTCGAGCAGGTCGGTCTCGCCGACGCCGCCGACCGGCACGCCGGCGGCTACTCGTTGGGGATGCGCCAGCGACTCGGTCTCGCCGCCGCGCTGCTCGGCAAGCCGCCGGTGCTGATCCTGGACGAACCCGGCAACGGGCTCGACCCCCAAGGCATCCGAACCCTCCGAGACCTGCTCCGCGACCACGCAGCGCACGGCGGCACCGTCTTCGTCTCGAGCCACCTCCTCTCCGAGGTCGAGCACCTCGCCGACGACGTCATCGTCATCAACGGCGGCCGGCTCGTGACCCGTGGCCCGCTCGCCGAGCTCCAGCGATCCGCCGCCTACGTTCGAACCAGCGAACCCGAGCGGCTCGCGACCGCGCTCGAGCACGCCGGCGCGACGGCCCGGGCCAGCGGACGCGACGGGCTGGTCGTCGGCGGTCTGACGACCGACGAGATCGGCGAGCTCGCATTCACCAACCGTCTCCGGGTCCACGAACTCTCAGCCCGAGCCGGCTCGCTCGAAGAGCTGTTCTTGCAGTGGACCACGGACGTCGTCGACACCGAGGAGGCCGAGCGACCATGATCCGACTCATCCGATCCGAGCTCCGCAAGCTCACCACGACCAAGATGCCACTGGCGTTTCTCGCAGTGCTCGTGGTGATCGCCGCACTCAACGCCTTCGCCGTCGTCTCCGGAACCGACATGGACGGCAGCAAGGCCTTCATCGCCACCGAGGCCGATCAGCAGTCCCTGATGGCGTTCGCCTTCAACGCATTCATGGGCTCCGGGCTCTTCGGCGCCATCGCCGTCGCACGCGAGTACGGCCACAAGACCGTGGTGCCCACGTACCTCGCGTCGCCACGCCGACGCCGTGCCGTGTCGGCGCAGCTCGTGGCGGTCGCGATCGGAGGGTGCGTGCTCAGCCTGGTCGGCGCACTCCTGACGATCACGGCCATCGCCGTCGCGCTCCCCACCACCGACTACACCTTCCTGGTCTCGGCCGGCCACGTGGCCCAAGTGGTCGCGGCGTCAGCCTTCGCGGGCGCGGCCGGCGCCGTACTCGGCGCCGGAATCGGGGCCATCGTCCGCAACGTGGGTGGCGCCGTCACCTTGACCGTGTTCACCTTCATCGTCGCACCGCCCCTGATCGTGCAGCTCGCCAACGGCACCGCCTCGTGGATGCCGGCCAACCTCGCCAACGTCATCTCCGGCACCGTCGACGACATCAGCCCGGCGGCCGCCATCCTGGCGTTCGTCGCGTGGGCTGCGATCCCCGCACTGATCGGCGTCGTCGCCACGGAACGCAGGGACGTCATCTAGCCGCCGTGCGGCCGCGGCACCACTGTCTGCTGGCGCCGAAGCGACCGATGCGGTCGGTTCGGCTCCCCCAAACCGCAGAGGTCGTCCAGACCGGCAGACCGGCAGGCGAAGCGGCAGTGGCGATCGGTCAGGCCGACGCTGCCGCGGCCGTGGCGGCGCGGTGGGCGCGGTCGGCGATCTCGTCGATGACGGCGTCGGTGTGGGCGAGCCCGACGAAGATCGCCTCGTACGCGCCCGGTGCCATCGCGACCCCCTCGGCGAGCATGGCGTGGAAGAAGCGCCCGTAGGCGGCCTCGTCGGTGCGCTTGGCCCCGTCGAAGTCGACGACGGCCGGCACGTCGCCGCACACCATGCCGAGCAGGGTGCCGACGACCGGGAAGTGCGCCGGGAAGCCCGCCGCAGCGCACGCATCCCGCAGCAGCGCCGCCAGGTGTCGCGCCCGCGCCATCAGCTCGATGTAGACGTCCCCGTCGAGATGGTCGAGCGCGGCGAGCCCGGCGGCGGTGGCGAGCGGGTTGCCCGACAAGGTGCCGGCGTGGAACACCGGCCCGAGCGGCGACAGCGTCTCCATCAGCTCGCGTCGGCCACCGACGGCGCCGATCGGCAGGCCACCACCGATCACCTTGCCGAAGGTCGTCAGGTCGGGGGTGACGTCGTACTTCGCCTGCGCGCCACCCTCGCCGAGCCGGAACCCGGTGATCACCTCGTCGAAGATCAGCACGGCACCGACACGGTCGCACTCGGCCCGCAAGCCCGCGAGGAAGCCCGGCGCCGGCGCGACGACGCCCATGTTGGCGGCCACCGGCTCGACGATGACGCACGCGACCGACTCGTCGAGCTCGGGCACCTGGTTGTAGCGGACGACCATCGTCTCGGCGACGGCACCGGCAGGCACACCGGCAGTGCCGGGCAGGCCGAGCGTCGCGACCCCGCTGCCGCCGGCCGCCAGCAAGGCATCGGTCGCGCCGTGGAAGTTGCCGTGGAAGATGACGACCCGGTCGCGCCCGGTGTACCCGCGCGCCAGGCGGACGGCGGTCGACGTCGCCTCCGTGCCCGAGTTCATGAACCGGACCTGCTCGCACGACGGCACCCGCTCGCCGATCGCCTCGGCGAGCTTCATCTCGCGGGGGGTCGGGGCGCCGTACGACGTGCCGCCGGTCGCCGCGGACTGCACGGCGGCCGTGATCGCCGGATGGGCGTGGCCCAAGATGACCGCGCCATAGCTCTGGACCAGGTCGATGTACTCGGTGCCCTCGACGTCGTAGACGTGCGCACCCTCCGCGCGAGCAACGATGTACGGCCGCCCACCCACCGACTTGAACGCCCGGATCGACGAGTTGACACCACCGGGGATCGCCTCGGTCGAGCGCTCGAAGAACCGGTCGTTCGACGGCATGCCGGCGCCGGTGCAGACGACCGGGTCGCAGCCCGCCGCCTCGCACTCGCCGGGCACGCAGACCGGGATCGACGCCATCAGCCGGCCCTCCCGTCGAGCTCGGCGGCCCGCTCGGCGAACCACCCCGTCAGGTAGGTGAGGATCAGATCGGCGCCGGCGCGCTTGATCGAGGTCAGGTGTTCGAGGGCGACGGTGTCGTGGTCGATCCAGCCGTTGGCGGCTGCGGCTTTGATCATCGAGTACTCCCCGCTGACGTGATACGCCGCGAGCGGCACGTCGACGTGCCGGCGCACCTCGTGGATGATGTCGAGGTACGCGAGCGCCGGCTTGACCATGACCATGTCAGCGCCCTCGGCGAGATCGGCTGCGACCTCGACCAGCGCCTCGCGGGCGTTGCGCGGATCCTGCTGGTACCCCTTGCGGTCGCCACCACCGGCGATCGTGACGTCGACCGCGTCGCGGAACGGGCCGTACAGCCCGCTCGCGTACTTGGCCGAGTACCCGAGGATCGAGACGCCGTCATGGCCGGCGTCGTCGAGCGCGCCACGGATGTGGCCGACCTGGCCGTCCATCATCCCGCTCGGGGCCACGACGTGGGCGCCGGCATTCGCCTGGGCGACCGCGGCCCGACCGTAGATCTCGAGGGTCGCGTCGTTGTCGACGTCCCCGTCGTCGCGCACGATGCCGCAATGACCGTGATCGGTGTACTCGTCGACGCACAGGTCGGCCATGAGCACGACGTCGTCGCCGAGGTCGGCGCGCAGCGCCTCGAGCGCCACCTGCACGATGCCCTCGGGATCGAACGCCCCTGAGCCGACCGCGTCCTTCTGCGCCGGGACCCCGAACAGCATCACCGCGCGCACACCGCGATCGGCCAGCCCGGCGACCTCGCGTCGCAGGCTGTCGACGGTGTGCTGGTACACGCCGGGGAGCGACGAGATCTCGATCGCGTCGTCGATCGCCTCACGCACGAAGAGTGGGGCGATCAGGTCGGCGACGTCGAGCCGGGTCTCGGCGACGAGTTCGCGCATCGCCGGCGTGGTCCGTAGCCGACGCGGACGTCGGGTGGGGAAGCCTGCGAGCCGATCGGCCATGCACGCATGGTAGGGGCGCACGGCGGGCGCCTCCCACTCCGCCGTCGGCGCACCGCCCGGACCCGCCGCTCAGGCCCCGTCCGACCCGCCACGCGCTCGGCGGCGGGTGTGGACAGGTCCGGACTCCTGCGGCGGGTAGGTTCGTCGCCGTGGCCGCACAAGCCTGGTTCGCGCTCGACGAGATCTCGATCGTCCCAGGGGCATCGACGTCATTGACCCTCCAGCTCCAGAACGTCGGCGATCACACCGAGAGCTACACCATCATCCCCGCCGGGCTCTCGGCCGCGTGGACCACGATCACCCGCCCGAACGTCACGCTGTTCGGCGGGTCGCAGGACCTCGTCGAGGTCATCATCCGGCCCCCGGCGATCTACTCGACCACCGCCGGGCCGACCCCGGTCGCCGTCCGGGTCATCTCGCAGTCCGATCCGGACGAATCGATCGTGGCCGAGACGATCGCCAACGTCAGCGGGTTCGACGACCGACGCGTCACCACGCTGCAACCCGTGCGTCGGGCCCGTCGTCGGGCCCAGTTCGAGTTCATGATCGAGAACCATGGCAACAACCTGGCCAACTGCCGGTTGCGGCTGGTCGACGCGACGAATCGCGTCGACGGCACCTTCGACCCACCCGCCGTCGGTGTCGCACCGGGATCGTCCAGCCTCGTCCGCCTGAACGCGAAGGCGACCGGGGGGACGTTCCGTCGCTACGAGCGCCAGCTCGACTTCGAGATCGAGGCGACCGAGCCCGACCACGACCCCGCCAGCGGGTTCGCGACCATCCTCCAGCCGCCGACGGTGTCCGCCCGGTTCCTCGGCAAGCTCGCGCTGGTGGCCGCCGCGCTCGGCGCGATCGTCCTCGCCTGGGTCGGTGTCGTCCGGCCCGAGCTGCGCGACGCCGCGGAGCGAGCCGTCGACGACCGCCTCGACGAGGTCGCGGCGGCGCCGGCCACGACCGCTCCCGAGCCGTCGGTCAC
>JAUHYJ010000259.1 GCA_030425785.1 Acidimicrobiia bacterium
GCAACGTCGTCCGCGTCGTCGGCATCGCCGACGGGTGCCAACGGCTCGTCCACGGTGGCCATCAGGTCGGACGATCCGTCGTCGCTCGGTGGCGGCGTCGCTCCGTCGTCATCGTCCGCACCGTCGGCCGGTGCGGGCGCCACGGTCGTCGTCGTGGTGGGGGTCGTCGTGGGGGTCGTCGTGGTGGTGGTGGCGGCGGGGGTCGTGGTCGTGGGTGCGGGGGTCGTGGTGGTGGGCGCGACGGTGGGTACCGTCGTCGGTGGCGGGCAGGCCGGGTCGTCGACGGACGCCACCGTGGTCGTCGCGGTGGGTTCGGCGTCCTCGACCGGAGCCGTGGTCGTCGCGGGAGCTTGAGCGTCCGCGCCGGAGGCGGTCGCGTCGGTCGCGTCGCAGTCCGGTTCGCCGACCGGCGGCGTCGTCGTGGTGGTCGTGGTCGTCTCGGTCGTCGGGTCGTCGCCCGGCTCGTCGACCGGCGGCGCCGTCGTGGTGGTCGTGGTCGTCTCGGTCGTCGGGTCGTCGCCCGGTTCGTCGACGGGCGGCTCGTCGATCGCCGGGATGGTCGTCGTGGGTGCCTCGGTGGTCGGGGGCGCCGGCTCGGTCGTGGGAACCCCGGTGGGCTCCTGGTCCGGCGGCAACGTCGTCGACGTGTCGTCGACGGGTTCGTCGCCAGGCTGCGCCGGCTGCCCGTCGTCGGGTGCGGCCGGATCGGACTCACCGTCCGACTCGCCGACACCGGCCGCGAGTGCGGACGCCGTCTCGGCGACGACGCCGACGGCAGCCACGGTGGGGCCGACGCCGCTCACCGCGCGGGCCTGCGATGCGGCGAGTGCCTGGACCGGAACGCCGGCCGCCGCTGCAGGAGCGACGAGACCGGAGGCGACGACGGTCGCAAGCGATGCGATGAGAGCTGGTTGACGACGACGAAACACGAGGCATTCTCCACGGGAAGACGGTGTTGGCTTCTTCTCTTTTCGGGCGCCAGGTGCCGCGACATGAACGCGAAGCCCGAATAACTCGTGTCCTGCCCGTCAATTCCTGCACAGACGAGGTCGGACATCGAGCGGCGAGGTCGTCGCGCGTCCCCTCGTCTCGCTGTCGATCAGCGCTGCCCCTTGGCCGCTGACGCCGCCATCGTCAGGCGCTCGTCGACACGAAGGTGCCGCGCTGATCACGCAGGCGGAGCGTGTAGAACTCGATGCCGATCGTCCACCGCTGGGTGTCGGGATCGCAGCGCACCACACGCCCGACCGCATCGAACAGCTCCCCCTCCACCTTGACGATCCGGGAGATCTCCACGTCGGCCGGGCTGGCGAAGCACAGCCCCCCGACGGACAGATCGACCAGCGAGCCGACGATCGGCTCCGGTTGTGGCCACCGCTCGTAGCATCGCAACGTGCCGTCCCGGTGCATTCGCTGCGCCGTTCGTCGCCCCTCGCCGAGGGGCCTCGGCAACGGCGCCAGCGAGAGCGGGCTGCCACACGTCGGGCACGACGCCGCCAGCGGGTCGAGCCCGATGCTCGTCTCGGTCCAGCAGAACAGGCACAGTTCGCGGCCCGAACTCGTCCCGAGCGGCCGCGCCGGACCGCCCTCCGGCGCACTCTCGGACGTCTGTCGCCGGCCGACGATGCGATCGACGATCAGCTCGTCGTACGCCGCCCGGCTGGTCGGGTCCGACAGCACGCCGTAGGCCTCGTTGAGCAGCGCAGCGTTCCAGTGATCGCCGCCGCGATCGGGATGCATCTCGAGGGTCTTCATCAGGGCGCGATAGCTCGACGTGATCACCGCCGCCGGCGCGTCGTGCTGGACGTGCAGCACGCGGTAGTAGTTCCTCCGGTTCACGCGACCCGACACGGCGCCGACTGTCCCCGGATCGACCCGTTCCGCCAGGATGCGCCACCGGGCCGGCGTCCCGAGACCTCAACTCGAGGGTGAGGTGGCGAGCAGGACGAACGCCCCGGCCCACCAGTAGTCGTGGATGGGCTCGATCGCGACGGTGTAGCCGGCCGCCCTGAACTGCTCGACCCACCGATCGCCGGACTGTTCGAACGTCGCTCGCTCGATCGCCGGATCGAACTGACCGAGCATGACCGGGATCAGGAAACCGTCGATCGCCAGTGGGAACTCCCGGTACTCGGCGATCGCTCGCCGATACCGCCCCGCCACGTAGTCCGCATGGGCGCGCGATCCGTCCTCGAATCGTGGGACGTCGAAGTCGACGATCGCGACGTGACGCACGTGCGACTGCATCGAGAGCAGCAGATCGTGCCGCTGGTCCGGTGCGATCGTGTGCAGCGCGAACGTCGACTGGATCAGGTCGTACACCCGCCCCGGAGGGAGCGATGCGACCCACTCGTGCATCGTGGCCTGATGCGGCGTCGGGCGTACGGGCCACGACTGGTTCTCGATCGCCGACCGGAGGAGATCGGCGGCCGGCTCGACGATGTCGATCGTGCCGATGTCGTCGCGGACGACCGCCGAGGTGACTCGGCCGTCGCCCGCGCCGAGATCGACGACCGATGACGGACAGAGGTCGCCGTGCACGCCTCGAAGCCGCCGGATCACGTCGTCGTAGAGCGCGACGTTCGAGCAGTTGTCGATGAACGCGCGGAAGCCGTCGGGCGTGGTGTACACGCTCCCGCCCGGCGACGCCCGCAGGTGTCGACCGATCGCGTCGCACAGATCGTCATCGTCGGCGGCCGATCGGTCGAGCTCCTCGAGCGCCGCCGCTCGACCAGATGCTCGGAGCTGTTCGAGGACGATCGACGCCGGATCACGCTGCACCGACGTCATCGTTGCACCTGACGGGCGGGTCGCGCGGCGCCGTCTCGTCCCGACGGTGCGTCGCGGCTCGCCATCGGGCCGACCGATCGGCGAGCCAGGCCGCGCTGTCGTGCACGGGCCGTCGCGCGACGGCGGGCGGCGTTCGGGCTCACTCCGTCGCAGTGCAGACGTCCTGACATGGCCGCGCCCGTCGTCCGGATCGGACGACGGGCGCGGACCACTCGACTGGTTGGAGCGTTGCGGGTCAGCCGACGGTTTCGGCGACCGCCAGCAGATCGTCGGGGATCGTCACGCCCTGGGCCTCGGCCGCCTCGAGGTTGACGGCGACGCCGAGCGACTCGACGGGGATGACGTCGAAGTCGGCCGGGGTCGCCTCACCGCTCAGCACCGAACAGGCGATCTCGCCGGCTCGGACGCCGCTGCCGTAGTAGTCGGTGCCGAGACCGATGGCCGCACCCGTCTGGGCGTGGTTCGCATCGGTGCCGATCACCGGGATGTCGTTGTCACCGGCGATCTGCACCATCGCCGCCATGCCGGACACCATCGTGGTGTCGGTCGGCACGATGAACGCATCGACGTCTCGGCCGAGCAGGGCCTCGGTCGCCTGGCCGACCTCGCTCGAGTCGGCGATCGTCGCCACTTCCAGGGTCAGCTCGCGCTCGTCGGCGATCGCCTGCAGCGCGTCGACGACCGTCTGGGCGTTCGCCTCCGACGGGTTGTAGACGACACCCATGACGGCGAGGTCGGGCACGACTTCCTGTGCGGCGTCGACGACCTCGTCGAACGGCGGCAGGCTCTGGCTGCCGGTGATCCACGGCTCGTGGGTCGCCGGGTCGGTGGCCAAACCGGCGGCGAACGGATCGGTCACGACCGAGTACACCACCGGCGTCGTGCCGCCGGCAGCTCCGACCACCTGGAACGCCGCCTGGGCGGCCGGCGTCGTCACCGTGGCGATCAGGTCGACCTCGTCGCCCAGGAATCCTTCGACGATCGACGTCAGCGCCGGGATGTCACCCTCGGCGTTGCGTTCGACGACCTCGATGTCGACCGACGCACACTCGGCGGCGGCGTCCTTGAACCCACTCGCAGCGAGCTCGAGGGCAGGTGCGGGCGCGAGGATCGACAACCCGGCGGTCGCCGACATCATCTCCTCGGGTTCGGTGGTCTCGGGCTCGGTGGTCTCGGGCTCGGTGGTCTCCGGCTCGGTCGTCTCCGGTTCGGTGGTCTCTGGCTCGGTGGTCTCTGGCTCGGTGGTCTCCGGCTCCGTCGTCTCCGGGTCGGACGTCGCCGGCTCGGAGGTGTCGGGCTCGCTGGTCTCGCTCGACTCGTCGTCGTCGCCTCCGCACGCCGAGACGGCGAGTCCGAGAGCGGCGATGCAGGCGACGAATCGCTTGGATGTGGTGTTCATGTCGACCTCCCCATGGTCGGGTCAGCTGGGTTGCTTGGGATGGGTGGATGGCCGTGCGTGGCCAGGACGCGGTTCGCTGTTCACGTGAGCGCCGTCCTGTCGGACAGCTCGTCGGCAGCGAGTTGGCGAAAGCGATCGATGAGATCCGGCAGGGTCAGCCCCGCTCGTTCCTCGGCGTCGAGATCGAACAGGACACGGCCGCGGTGCATCATCACCGTGCGGTCGCCCAGCTCGATCGCGTGACTCATGTTGTGGGTGATCATCAGCGTCGTGATGTGTGTCTGCGATGCCAGCCGGGTGGTCACGTCGAGCACCCGCTCGGCCGCGGCCGGGTCGAGCGCGGCGGTGTGCTCGTCGAGCATCAGGAGCGATGGATCGGCCTGGATCGCCATGAGGACCGCCATGGCCTGGCGTTGGCCGCCCGACAGCGTGTCGACACGCGTCGACAGTCGATCCTCGAGACCCATGCCGAGCTGGCTCAGGAGCTCGCGATGGTGCTCGGCGCCGCGGGGCACCCTCAGACGGCGACGGCCGTTGCGACGCTCGGCCAGCACCAGGTTCTCCTCGATGGTGAGCGTCCCGGCGGTGCCGGCCATCGGGTCCTGGAACACGCGTCCGATGTGACGGGCACGCCGATGGTCGGCGACGCCGGTCAGGTCGTTGCCGTCGAGATGGACCGACCCGGAGTCGGGCTGGTGGACCCCGGCGATCGCGTTCATCAGCGTCGACTTCCCGGCGCCGTTCGAGCCCAGGATGACGACGAACTGGCCGCGTTCGACCGTCAGATCGACACCTTGCAGGGCGCGTGCCTCGTTGATCTGGCCGGGGTTGAAGGTCAGGTGGAGATCCCGCACTTCGAGCGCTGCGGTCACGACGCCCCCCGCTTTCCCCGCCGCCACGATCGGAGTCGGGGCACGGCGAGCAGCGCGGCGACGACGACCGCCGTCGCGAGGCGGACATCGGTCGGCTCGAGGCGCCACGCCGGCAGGAGGGGCAGGTCGACGTCGGTCGACAGCGTGACGCCGATCGCGGCCCGATAGATGATCATGCCCAGGCTCACGGCGATGAGGTGTCGCCACACCGCCGCGGTGCGCGAGGCGAACAGGACCTCACCGATGATGACGGCGGCGAGCCCGGCGATGATCAGGCCGGCGCCGGAGTTGACGTCGGCGAACCCCTGGTGCTGTGCGACGAGCGCGCCACTGACGCCGATGAGTGCGTTCGACAGTGCGACGCCGCCCACCACGTACACCCTGGTGTCGATGCCCTGGGCGCGGCTCATCTGCGGGTTCGCGCCGGTCGACCGGAGCGCGATGCCGACCTCGGTGCGGAAGAAGAGGTGGAGCAGGACGATCGCCACGATCAGGATCGCCCCGGCCACGACGGCGGTGACCACGTTGCGGTGGATCTGGACGCCGGTGTCGCCGAACCACGACTCCATCAGGTCGCGCACGGGTTCGAGGAACGGCGTGTAGATCGTGTCGACGCCGAGGAGCGGCACGTTGGCGCTGCCCTGGACCCGCAGGTTGATGGTGAATGCCGCCGTCACGGTCAGGATCGACGCCAGCAACGAGTTGATCCGGAGGGCGATGTGGGCCACACCGGTGATGACACCGAAGCCGGCGCCGAGGAGGAACGCTCCCGGGATCGA
>JAUHYJ010000260.1 GCA_030425785.1 Acidimicrobiia bacterium
TGTAGCCCGATGCGATCCGATCCCGGTGGTTGCCGAGCAGCGGGAGGAGCCACTCCGCACGCTCCCGGTCACCGAGGTTGGCGAACAGATGCGCCCAGAGGTACGGCGTGACGAGCTGGACCCGGGTCTCTGTGATGCGCTCGACGTGTGACCGTGTGATCCCGTTCATCCAGCGTCGGGCTGCTTCGACGCTCCCCCGCTCCGAGAGTGCGATGATCAGCGGTGCACGCCATGCCGGCGACCTCGTCTCGTCGAGCAGCGCGCGCAACTCGTCCTCGCTGGCGCCCAACTCGTGCTGCTCCGAGAGCGCGAAGAACATCTGTGCCTGGAACACCTGGCTGGCCTCGCTCAGTTGCTGGAAGCGGTCCTGCGCCGCAGCGATGAGTCGTGGAGCGTCGTCGATGTCGCTGAGGAGCAGACCGATCGCGATGTGCAGCGCCTCGGCCTGATAGCGGATGCGGTCGTCGTCGGTGCGATCGCCGAGCACGCGGATGGCCTCGACGTGCGATCGCGCCTGTCGTCGGTGCCCTGCCTCGAGTTCGAGCACCGCGAGCGCACGTCGGGCGTACGCCTCGTACGCGGCGTGCCCCTCACTGTTGGCGACGACCTCATCGAGGAGGTCACGGCGCTCGCGCTCGCTGCCGTGGAGGTCGGCGAACAGGTGACGGCGCAGGAGGCCCTCCAACAGGTCGCCACGTCGGGTCGAGTTCCGTGCGCATCGCACCGCTTCGAGCGTGAGGTCGTCGCTTCGCTCGGCGTCGCCGAGGTCGAGCGACGCCTCCGAGAGCACACCGAGCAGTGCGACTCGTTTCGTGTGGTCGTCGTCGAGTCGGTCCAGCGTCTGCCCCGCCATGGTGGCCATCTGCCGAGCGTCCGACCAGTAGCCGAGCCAGGGCGCGATCACCGACCGACGGGAGTAGACGAGTGTCGCCTCGGCCATCAGGTCGACCAGTCCCGCTCGGAGCGCGATGTCGAAGCCGTTGATCGCGGACTGCTGCGCATCGACCCACTGCAGGGCCCGCGTCCTGGCTTCGGCCAGCTCGCACCACAGCGCCGCCTCGAGTGCGAATCGATCGGGTGCGGGCGGCACGGCCGTGAGCGCCTCGAGGCCCGCGAGGGCGAGCTCGATCGCGCTGAGCGCATCGTGACGCTCCAGCGCAGTTCGCGCGGCGAGTCGTGCTGCCGACGCCCCGTCGACCGCGGTGCCCGCGTGTGCACCGCGACACAGGTGACTCGAGATCTCGGCCGCCGACTCGGGAGCGTCTCCGTGGCGAGCGCGCAATGCCGTGCCGAGCCGTGCGTGGAGGTGGGCGCGCTTCAGCGACGACGGGATCGACGCGACGGCGTCACGCACCAACTCGTGTCGAAACGCGTAGGTCGTTCCGACGTCCGATCGATCGACGATGAACTCCGCAGCGATCGCAGCGTCGATCGCCGCCAGCAGTCCTTCGTCGACCCCGGCAGCCTCCGCGCAGACGCGGGCGTCGAACTCGGAGCCGCACAGCGCGGCGACGGTCAACCACTCGGCCGCTTCCGACGGCAGCCTGGACAGACGAGACACGACGAGATCGACGAGCGAGGTCGGCGGGCTGCCCTCGAGCAGCGTCGTCGCCGGGGCCTCGGGATCGAGCGCGCGCAGCCACTCGGTCACGAACAGCGCGTTCCCGTCGGTTCGGCGGTGGAGTTCGTCGGAGATCTCGCGATCTGCGTCGTGGAACCGCTCGCCGGCGAGCGTTGCCACCGCCGAGCGTGACAGCCCGCCGAGTTCGATCAGCGAGGTACCGGGCGACCGGAGCAGTGAGCCGATCCGAGCCGAGTCACCGGCGGGATCCCCGAGGCGCGTGGTCACGATCACGCAGACACCGCCGCGGTCGCGGCGACCGGCGACGAACTCGACGAAGCGTGCGGTCACGTCGTTGGCCTGGTGGAGATCCTCGATCACGACGACGAGCGGGCGCCGCTGCGCGAGCTGCTGCAGCACTCGGAACGCCATCTCGAACATCGCCCGGAGCGCGGCGCCGCCGTCCTCCACCGATCGAGGCGCGCCATGATCGACGGCCTGGTCCCCGCCGAGCGCGAATCGCTGCTCGAACTCGGCCACGGAGACGCCGGCGTCGTGCGACGAGCCGTCGACCATGTCCTCGAGCGCGTCGCGGAGCACGACGCCCACCGTCCAGAGCCCGGCATGGACGTGGTCGGCTTCGCAGGAGATCCACAGCACGCGGTCGCCCACCTGGTCGGCTGCATCGACGATCTCCTCGACGAGACACGTCTTGCCGACTCCGGCTTCGCCTCTGATCAGCACGGTGCGCACGAACCCGTGGCGAGACTCGGACACGGCCTCGGTGCACACTTCCAACTCACGGGCACGGCCGGCGATCACGCCTCGGCGACTCGGACGACGTGCCGCCGGCGGTGCGGCCCCGCCACGCCCGGAACTCGGATCGAGCAGTTCCGGATCCTGACGGAGGATCCGCCCCTCGAGCTGTCGGAGTTCGTGCCCCGGCTCGATGCCGAGTTGGTCGACGAGCATCCGGCGGGTGTCGCCGTAGACGCGCAGCGCCTCGGCCTGACGACCGGAGCGATAGAGCGCGAGCATGTGCAGCCCACGCAGCCGCTCGTCGAGCGGGTCTCGCTCGGCGAGCGTCGCCGCGCTCGTCGCGGCTTCGGCACTCTGGTCGAGGTCGATCAGGGCGCGGATGCGCAACTCCTCGACGTCTCGGCGCATCGACTCGACACGCAGCCGCTCGCCGTGCACGAAGGTGCAGTCGTCCGCGTCGCCGAACGGTCGCCCGCGCCAGCGGGCGAGTGCGCGCTCGGCCAGGTCCACGCGTTCGGCCGGATGGCGCGCCTCCTGCGTGACGGCCTTCCATTCCGACTCGAAGCAGTCAAGGTCGACAGCGCCGGGATCGATGCACAGGCGGTAGCGCTCCTGAGTTCGGGTCAGGACGGTCGGTGCCGACCCCGACGGCCGCCCTGGTTCGAGGAGGCGGCGGAGGTTGGAGAGATACGGGTACAGGCTCGCGTACGGATCGCCGGGTGGCCGGTCGTCCCAGATGTCGGCGACCAACTGAGCCGCCGTTCGTTCGCGACCCGGAGCGAGCAGCAACGACAGCAGCGCGACTCGCTGCATTCGCGGGCCGAGGTCGACCGGGCCGGTGTTCGATTCGGCCTCGAGTGGGCCCAGCACCCGGATCTCCATCCGTCGATGGTACGTCCCGGCCCTGCCGCGAGCCATCGTGCCGATCGCCGGTCCAAGGTGTCGCCAAGGCGGTACCAAGCCGCTCGACCGGGCTGGTCCAACGTCGTCACGTCAGCGTCGAGTCGATGTCCCCTCACGATGCCGTTGCTCGAACCCGCCGCGTGCCCGCACCTCATCGAGTCGTGCCACGACGGAGGGAGCGCACATGAGCCCTCCGCATTCGGGATCGATCGCGTCGTCGTTGCCGAGGCTCTACCAGGAGCTGGCCCGTCGGGCGGGTCGCGCTGTCCCGGTCGTCGTCGGCGCCACAACGATCGTCGGCCTGACGCTGCTGACGTTGGGACTGACGGGCACATGGTTCGGCGGGACCGCGCCGGTGGTGGGCACCACGCCCACCACCGGCACCGGTCCGGAATCGGCAGCCCCACCGACGAGTGCAGGCACCAGCACGACCGTGGCGCCCGGTGTCGCGACGGCTCCACCCACGCCCGCACCGACGACGACCGTCGCCACCGATGCCGCGGCCGCGCCGGCGAGCATCGAACCGACGACACCGGCCACCACGGCACCACCGACGACGGCCGCAGCGACCGGAGCTTCGGTCGTGCTGGCCGAGTCGGCCGCCGGTCTGCCGCTGACACCGCAGCCGGCGGAGTTCGCTGACGCGGTGCGAGGCACGCTCGAGTCGCAGGGACTGTTGCTGTCACGGGCGGCGGTCGGCTCGTACGGTCCGACTGCCCCGGCCGAACGTGTCGTCTTCTTCGGGGGCCTTCTCGAGCCACCGCTGACGGAGCCCGACCTCCAGGAGCACGAGCACGCCCTGCTCGACGCCGTCCTGCGGGTGCCGAAGCCGCTCCTCGAACCTGCCGAGCCCTCGCGAGCTCACGACCCGGGCCGACTCGGTGGCTTCGTTCGCTGCCAGACGATCACCGATCAGATCATCTGTGCCTGGATCGACCGCTGGACCATCGGCTACATCATCACCTCCGACCGGACCGAGGCCGAGACGGCACAGCTCCTCGTCGACATGCGATTCGATCTGGAACGACTGGACGAGTAGGACGCACGCGCAACGGACCGTTCATCGCCGGGGGCGATCGATCAGCGCGAGGCGAGGAACGCCGCCCGCTGATCGTCGTCGTCGAACCCGACGACCGACCAGTACTTCCGGTGACCGGCGCGTCGCAGTCCCTCGGTCCGGTGATTGCCGTCCTCGACGACCATCTGCCCGTCGGCGTCGATCGAGACGACGAGCGGCGGTGGCTCCCAGCCGTCCTCGACGCTGTCGGCCATGTCGTCGACCGTGTCGAGGTCCTCGTCGGTCAGCCGCTCGAGGGTGGGCTGGTCGGGTGGCCCCGCCAGACGGTGCAGGTCGTCGAACTCGAGCTCGATCGGGCCTGTCCACGACGCCTTCTGTTCGAACAGCTGCATGCCCAGCTCGGCGTTGTCGCTGCCGTCCGTGCCGAGGAAGTCGCGAACCCATCGGGCGAGATCGCCGCGTTCGGCCGCCGCTCGGGCGTCGGCGAGGGAGGGGTTCGAACCGTCGGGCATGGGAGCGTCTACCCGCTCGACGACCGGACGAACCGCAGCTCGCCGTCGAAGCGCGGTCAGGCCGGCGACGTAGCCAGATGACGCGTGTCGTCGAAGGAGCGAAGCGTCCACTCCGCCGTGGTGTCGTTGAGCTCCCACTCGGTGAGCCCGGTGTTCGTCGGGACCATCCTCGGCGCCTCGAGCGTCAGCCCGCCGAATCGGAGCCGAAGCGAGGCGGCGATGACGCCCGCACTGCTGACCGCCATGACCGTGCGGCCGACGTGTTCCTCGGCCAGTCGCCACATCGTCGCGTCGACGCGTGCGTGAAAGCTGTTCCAGCTGTCGCCACCGGGAGCGAAAGGCGTGTCGGGCTCGGCGTGCATGTCGAGCGGTCCGAAGCGGGCGTCGTACTCCGACCAGTCCACCCCGTCGGCCTCACCGGTGTGCACCTCGCACAGATCGCAATCGCGGGGGACCGCATCGAAACCGAGTGCGGGAGCGATGATCTCGGCGGTCTCGATCGCTCGCGGCAGCAGGCTCGTCAGCAGCACGTCGACGGACGGCTGCTGTTCGGCCGCGATCTGGTCTCGCAGTGCCGTCGCCTGCGCCCGGCCCAGGTCGGTCAGGCCCCTGCAGCCGAGCGGGCCGGAGATCGGGCCGTGGAACCCGGCATGCGCGTCGCCGTGGCGGACGAGGATCAGACGCATGCACCGCAGCGTACGAGGCACCGCGCACCGATCGAACCGGGTCGGTGGTCGCCGACGACGGTCACCGCGGCCGAACGCACCGGACACCCGGCGTGCTCCCGCCGGTCGACGCCCCGTGCCGCGAGCTCGTGGGAGCGACGAAGAACGGGCGGGATGCGCCGGCGAGCGGCGGGTCGACGGCTGCGACGGCCGGCACCCCGCCGCACCGCGCTCAATCGGCGTCGTCGATCTCGACCGAGCGGAGGTAGGCGATCTCGCGGACCAACTTGATGGACGGACGCAGCCCGAAGAGCACGGAACCGACGACGAACAACCATGTCGCGGCGTACGTCGTCGACGCGCTGAAGAACAGCGCGCTGCCGACCACGAAGAGCGCGGCCGCCGAGAAGTCGACGA
>JAUHYJ010000261.1 GCA_030425785.1 Acidimicrobiia bacterium
CGCGGCGGACGCGGGATGAGCACCGGGGTGGTGCGCTTGTACTCCTGGTACTCGGGTTCGTCGCCCCACCGCTTGTCGGCCTTGCGCTCGAGCAGGGGGATGCCGCTGACCTTGATCAGCAGCACCGCCACGAACACCGGTGACACCAGGGCGACGAAGCTCCATCCGCTCAACACGGGCAGTGCCATGATCGCGATGCCGGTCCACAGGGTGATCTCGCCGAAGTAGTTCGGGTGACGCGACCACGCCCACAGTCCGCCGGTGATGAACCGACCCTCGTTCGCCGGGTCGGCGGCGAACGCTCGCTTCTGCCCGTCGGCCAGCACCTCGATCGTGAAGCCGATGACCCACACGATCGCTCCGACGACGGCGAACACGCCGAACGACTCTCGATCGACGGTGGTGACGATCACGAGCGCCGCCGCCAGGGTCAGGAACACCCACAGACCCTGCAGCGTCCAGGCCTGCAGGAAGAGCAGCGGGTGCTCCTTGAGCTTGTCGAAGCGACTGTCACCGCCCGATCGCTTGATGCGACCGAACAGGTACGACCCGAGCCGGGCCGCCCACAGCACCACCATGCCGAGCACGATCCAGGCGCGGGCGTCGAGGCCGTCAGCGAGCAGCGCTGTGACGGCGATCGTGCTGACGTAGGTGACGCTGCCGGTCAGGTCGTAGTACTTCTCGGTGCGTGCGATCCACGAGGGCACGAACACCAGCCAGTTGACGCCGAACGCCACCAGGGCGGCGATCACCACGATCGGCAGGCCGCCGGCGCGGGACGTGCCGTCGGACAGCGCCCAGGCGACGAGCGCACCCACCACCACGGCACCGCCGACGGCACCCGCCGCCTGACCGCTCGACGAGTTCGACTTCGCGACCTGACCCGGATCGGACATGCCCCGCAACGTACCCGCGGGAGCGTAGAACCAACCGCGTCAGCCGCCGGCGACGGGCTGTGGTACCTCGGCGGGATGCGGGTCGCCGGCGTGCAGGTCGGCCGCGTTCGACGTCTTCGGCCCGCGGACGGCGAGGAACAGCACGACGGCGCCGAGCATCGCGACACCGACCCACATCGACTGCACCCAGCCGTCGACGAAGGCGTGCTTGGCGGCGTCGATGATCGCCGGCCCGGCGTCGCCGGCCTGTGCGGCGACACCGAAGGCGTTGCCGATCCCCTCCGACGCGGGCTCGGCCAACTCGTCGGGGAGGCCGGCGAGCGCGGGCTCGATCGCCGACGAGTAGCTCGAGCTGAGCACGGAGCCGAGCAGGGCGATACCGAGGGCGCCGCCCACCTCACGGGACGTGTCGTTGAGCGCCGACGCGACCCCCTGCTTCTCGGCCGGGAGCGTCTCGGTGATCGCCTCGGTCGACGGCGTCATCGCCAGGCCCATGCCGAGCCCGAGGACGAGCAGGCCGGGCAGCACCGACATGTAGCCGCCCTCGACCGACGCCCTCAGCGCCAGCGTCACCAGACCGGTCGTGGCGAGCGACGTGCCGAGCAGCATCGTGCGGCGCGAACCGAACCGCTTGGCGATGCGAGGTGCGACGGTCGAGGTCGGCATCATCATCAGCGCCATCGGCAGCAGCGCGACCGCCGACCGCAACGCCGACCAACCGAGCACCGCCTGGAAGTACGGGAACAGCACGAGGAAGATGCCGAACATCGTGGCGAACAGCATCAGCAGGGTGAACGAGCCGGCGGCGAGGCCACGATCACGGAACACGGAGATGTCGAGCAGCGGGTCGGGATGACGCCGCTCCCACATCACGAAGCCGATCAGGGCGAGCGCACCGACGACGAGGCCGGCGACCGCCAGCGGATCGGTCCAGCCCCGCTCGGGGCCTTCGTGGATGCCGAGCACCAGTCCGCCGATCGCGAATGCCGACAGGATCGACCCCACGGTGTCGAAGGGGTGCTCGCTGTCCTCGGTCGAGTTCGGGACCGACCGCACGGCGAGTACCGCCGACGCTGCCACGAGCACGATCGGGAGCGCGAACAACCAGCGCCAGGTCAAGACGTCGACCATGAACGACGACACGAACAGCCCGATCAGGCCACCGCTGCCGGCGACGCCGGCCCAGATGCCGATCGCCTGACCGCGCTCTTCTTCCGGGAAGCTCGAGGTGATGACCGACAGCGTCACCGGCATGATCATCGCGGCGCCGACGCCAGCCAGGACGCGGGCGGCGATCATGACGCCGACCGACGGTGCCAGTCCGGCCGCGAGACTCGCGGCGGCGAACAGGCCGAGGCCCGCCAGCAGCACCGGCTTGCGACCCCAGCGATCGCCGATCGCACCGACCGGCATGAGGAGCGCAGCCAGTGCGACCGTGTACGCGTTGATCACCCACAGGATCGCACCCTGCGAGGCGCCGAAGTCGATCGCAAGATCCTGCTGGGCGACGTTGAGTCCCGACACGGACGCGATCACCGCCATGAGGGCGGTGCACATCGAGATCAGGATGTTGCGCTTCTGCGTCGGGTCGAGCACCGGGGGGTCGTGCTCGACGGCCGTCGTGAGGTCATGGGGGGTGGTGCTCACGGGGGTCCTTTCGGTTCAAACTATGAAACGAGACAGTATCGTACTGTTTCCCGTCCGGTCAACCGTCTGTGACGAACCGCACTCCGCTACCGTTCATCGAGATGACGCCCACCGACCCCCGTATCGCCCGCAGCCGGGCCAAGGTGCTCGACGCCGCGACCGCGCTGCTGGTCGAGTCGGGGCCGCGCGGCGTCACGGTCGACGCCGTGTGCGATCGGTCGGGCGTGGCGAAGTCGACGCTCTACCGGCACTGGGAATCGCGCGAGGATCTGCTCGTCGAGGTGCTCAAGTGCAACATCCCCGAGGTCCGCGACGTCGACCTCGTCGACGGCTTCGAGCCCGCACTGCGCGCGCACATGGCCAACGTGGCCGACACCTTCGCCGACCCCGAGTGGTCGCGCATCATGCCGGCGCTGTTCATGCTGAAGAACCAGGTGCTCGAGGTCGACGAGCTGACCCAGGACGACCGTGAGCACAAGCTCGGGCAGCTCGCACAGATCCTGCGACTCGGGGTCGACGAGGGCCGGCTCCCCGCCGACCTCGACACCGCCAGCGCGGCGGCGACCCTGTTCGGCCCGTTGATGTTCGTCACCCTGGTCGGCGAGGGCGACCTCGCACGGGTCGCCGAGTTCGCGGTCGAGCGCTTCCTCGCCTCCTACCCGGCGCCGGGCTGATCCCATCATGTCGCGCTGGGCGGGGATATCCCCGCCCAGCGCGACATGAACGCGAGGGGGCTGATCAGAGGCGGACGACGGCGGTCAGCTGTGCCACCAGGCGATCCTCGGCGCGGCTCGCGTCGAGGTCGACCTTGCCGACGGCTCGCCACTCGTCGTGTCCATCGGGATCATGGATCGTCTGCACGACGTCGCCGGTCGTCTCGTCGAAGTGGAACCGGCTGTGGTGACGCGCATCGCCGCCGGTCTCGATCCGGTCGTACTCGTCCCGGTACCCGGCCATCGCGAGGTCGAGGTCGAACTCGGGCGCAGCGTTCGCCGGTCGACGTCCGACGGCGAGCGCCTCGACCCAGCGGAACGCCTCGTTGCGCACCATCGTTCGGAACGCCCGCCGGTCGGCCGTGATCGACGCGTCGTCGTCCCCGGCGCCAGGGCGCACATCGTCGACGGGTTCGTCGTCGGGGTGCTGGAGCCGCTCCCACTCGTCGAGCAGGCTCGAGTCGACCTGGCGCACGAGCGTGCCGAGCCAGTGGACGATCTCGTCGAGCTCGGCGTTCGACAGGTCGGCCGGCACGTTCTGGGTCAGCCCCTTGTACACGTCGGACAGGTAGCGCAGCAGCACACCCTCGGAGTTCTTCAGCCCGTAGTGGTTCACGTACTCGGTGAAGGTCATGGCCCGCTCGAACATGTCCCGGGCGACCGACTTGGGCTTGACGCTGTCGCCGCCGACCCAGGGGTGCTGGCGGCGGAACTCGTTGAAGTCGGCGTACAGCCAGTCCTTGTGCGGCCGGGGTGGTTCGGCCTGCGCCAACCGCTCCATCCGCTCCTCGTACTCGACTCCGGCGGCCTTCATCTCCGACATCAGCTCGTCTTTGACCTTGCGGACCTGGGCGGCGATGACGACCGACGGGTTCTCCTGGACCGCCTCGATGATGGTGAGCACGGCGAGCGCCCGATCGACGTCACCGTGTGCACCCGTCGACACGACCTCGCTCTCGGGCTCGGCCGCCTCCTCCCCGGTGACCAGTTCGGCTGCCTCGGCTCGCTGGACCTCGATCTGGCGGTCGAGGTGGCCGATGGCGTCGATCGCCCACAGCGACAGCGGCTGGTGGAGGGCGAACTCGTCCTGCAGGTCGAAGTTCACGCGCACCCGGCGGCCGAGCTCGTCGGGCGGGTCGGGGAACTCGAGCAGCTCGGCCTCGACGAGCGACCGGTAGATCGCGATCGCACGCCGGATGTGCTGGCGCTGCCGCTGTCTGGTCTCGTGGTTGTCGGTCATCAGCCGCCGCACCGCGGCGCACCCATCGCCGGGGCGGTCGAGCAGGCTCATCACCATCTGGTGGTTCACCCCGAAGCTCGACGTCAGCGGTTCGGGCGAACCGTTGACCAGCTTGTCGAACGTGTCCTGCGACCAGTGCACGAAGCCGCGCTCGGGCGGCTTCTTCTTCACCAGCTTCTTGCGCTTCTTCGCGTCGGTCTCGGCCGCCTTGGCCATCCGCTCGTTCTCGACGACGTGCTCGGGGGCCTGCACCCACACGTCGCCACGGTCGTCGAACCCGCGCCGCCCGGCCCGGCCGGCGATCTGTTGGAATTCCCGCACCGACAGGATCCGGGTCCCGTTGCCGTCGTACTTGCACAGCTGGGTGAACAGCACCGACCGGATCGGCACGTTCACCCCGACACCGAGGGTGTCGGTCCCGCAGATGATCTTGAGCAGACCGGCCTGCGCCAGCCGCTCGACCAGCAGTCGGTACTTCGGCAACAGCCCGGCGTGGTGCACGCCGACCCCGCCGGTCAGGAACCGGCGGAAGTTCTTGCCGAACGGCGAGTCGAACCGGAACCCGCCGATCAGGTCCTTCACCTGCTCCTTCTCGTCCTTCGTCAGCGGGTCGAGCGACAGGTAACCCTGCGCCGCCTCGGTCGCCTCGCGCTGCGTGAAGTGCACCAGGTAGATCGGCGCGCGGCCGGTGTCGAGCAACTCCTGGATGCTGGCGTGCAACGTGCTCGTCCGATACGAGAAGTCGAGCGGAACCGGACGCTGCGTCGAGCTGACGAGCGTCGTCGGCCTCGCGGTCCGCTCGGTCAGGTCGGTCCGGAAGAACGACGTGTCGCCGAGCGTCGCCGACATCAGCAGGAACTGGGCACGTGGCAGCTCGAGCAGCGGCAGCTGCCACGCCCAGCCGCGCTGGGGGTCCGCGTAGAAGTGGAACTCGTCGGCGATGACGACCCCGACCGGCGTGTCGGCGCCCTCGCGCAGTGCCCAGTTGGCGAGGATCTCGGCGGTGCAGCAGATGATCGGCGCCTGGGCGTTGACGCTGCCGTCGCCGGTGATCATGCCGACCTGGTCGGAGCCGAACGTGCGGCACAGATGGAAGAACTTCTCGGACACGAGCGCCTTGATCGGCGCGGTGTACACGCTGCGCTGGTCGCGGGCCAGCGCCACGAAATGGGCCGCCTCGGCGACCAGCGACTTGCCCGAGCCCGTCGGCGTGTTGAGGATCACATGGTTGCCCTCGATCAGTTCGAGCAGCGCCTCTTCCTGCGCCGGGTACATCTCGACGCCCTGGCCGATCGTGTACTCGGTGAAC
>JAUHYJ010000262.1 GCA_030425785.1 Acidimicrobiia bacterium
CTCGGCGTCCCCGCCTGAGGCCCTGATGGCCCGGGACGCGACGTACGACGCGTTCATCTCCTACAACCATGCGGCCGACGGCCAGCTCGCCGTCGCACTGAAGCGCGATCTCCAGCGCTTCGCCAAGAAGTGGTACGCGCGGCGTGCCATGCGCGTCTTCCTCGACCGCGAGTCGCTCGAGGCGACGGCGAGCCTCGGGGATGCGCTCGACGACAAGCTGCGCGGCGCGCGCTATCTCATCCTGCTCGCCTCGCGCGAGAGCGCACAGTCGCCGTGGTGTGATCACGAGGCACAGTTCTGGTTGCGCGAGCGCGGACCCGACAGCCTGCTGCTCGTCCTGACCGACGCCGAGTCGGACGTGCGGTGGGACTGGGACAACGACCGGTTCGATCCCGAGGCCTCGACGGCGTTGCCGCCCGCGCTGATCGACGGCTATCCCGAGCAGCCGCTGTACACCGACCTGCGGTGGATCGAACGCGACGCTGCGGTGAGCCGGCTGAACCTGCGCAACCCGCAGTACCGCCGGTCGGTGGCGCAGTTGGCCGCCACCATCCGCGACGAGGACGTCGACCGTCTCGACGGCGAAGACCTCCGCCAGCACCGCCGCGCCACCCGCATCCGCACCGCGGCGATCGTCGTGCTGGCGGCGCTGACGATCACGTCGGGCGTGCTGTTCGTCCAGGCCCGCCGCGAGCGCGACCGAGCCGAGGTCGAGACCGCGGCGGCGATCGCACAGCAGGCGCAGGCCGTGGCGCGCGACGATCCCGGCGTGGCGCTCGTGCTCGCGGCCGAGGCAGCGGCCCGCAGCTCGGATTGGCGGACCGAACACGCCCTCATCGCCGTCGGGATCGAGCGTGGCGGGCTCTCGGCGGTGGCGCGCGGGCACACCGCGAAGATCAACTCGGTCGCGATGTCGGAGGCCGGCGGATTCGTCGTCACCGGCAGCAGCGATCGCACCGCCCGCATCGTCGATCTCGCCACCGGCGAGCTCCGGCACCGGCTCGACGCCGACGGTCTCGTCCTCGGTGTCGCCGCGGATCCGGCCGGTGGTTGGGTGCTCACGGCTGACGACTCGGGTGCCGTGATCGTCTGGGACGCGACGACCGGCGACGAACGCCGGCGATTGGCGGAGCCGGGGGCGGCTCCCGGAACCGCGTGGGACGTCGCGGTCGATGCGACGGGCCGTCGGGTGGCGGCCGGGAGCGGCGACGGCACCGCGCGCGTGTGGTCGGTCGACGACGGCGAGCTCGTCGGTGCCTTCCGTCACGGTGGCGGTGTGCTCGGCGTCGTCGGCGTCGCGTTCGATCCGAGCGGGCCGCGCCTGGCCTCGCTCGGCGGCGACGACCGGGTCCTGCTCTGGGACCTCGACTCCGGCGACCCCGTCGAGGTCGCCGCGGTCTCGACGACGAATCGGTACGACCTGGCGATCAGTCCGGACGGATCACAACTCGCGACCGCCGAGTTCGACGGTTCGATCCGGCTGTGGGACACCGCGACGGGCGCGGCCGACGGTGAGCTCGCCGGACACTCCGGCATCGTGTGGGCCGTCTCCTACACCGACGACGGTGCGCGGCTGGTGTCCGGCGGGTTCGATCGGACGGTGCGCGTGTGGGATCTGGCGGCCGCCAAGGGGCTCGCCGGCGCGGTCACCGGTGAGGTCGCACGGTTCCGATCCGGCGCGAGCGCCGGTGTCGAGGACGTCGCCGTCTCCCCGTCGGGCACGTTCATCGTCGGGTCGGACGATCGGCGCGCCAACGTCTGGGATGTCTCGTGCACGGCCGCCGTCGACGACTCGGCGACGTTGGTCGCGGCCGCCGGTGGCCGGCTCGCGACGGCGGGCTTCCGCGGCGACGTCCGCGTGTGGGACGTCGCCGGGCCGCCGGAGGCCGGCCAGTGCGGCGTCCCCGTCGCGGTCGTCGACATCGAGGTGGCGACGCCGACGTTCGCGCCGACCGACCTCGAGGACGCGATCGCAGACGGCTTCGACGAATTCGCCCGCTCACTCCCCGACGACCTCGCGCTGATCACGCCGGTGCGCGACCTGTCGCTGTCGGCCGATGGGCGCGTCGTCGCTGCCGCGACCTCCGCCGGCGCGGTCGTCCACGATCTGTCGTCGGGAGCGTCGACCGTCGTGGCGCGCACCGACGAGGGCAGGGCACTCGACCTCGGCGCCGATGGGTCCGTGGTCGCGTTGGCGACGGGGCCCGGATCGTTGTCCGTCGTCGACCTCTCGGTCGTCGACGAGCCGCGCTGGGAGATCGAGCTCGCCCCGCCGGTCGCCGCCGTGCGCCTCTCGCCCGACGAATCGCTCGTCGCCGCGGTCTCGGCCGATGGCGAGGACGGCGCGCTCGTCTCGGTGTTCGACGCCGCGACCGGCGACGCCGTGGCACCGCCGACGCCGTTGACCGGGCCGGTCGACGTCGACGCCGTCACGATCGAGTTCGTGCCCGATGGGCTCGTCATCGCGACGCCGTCCGACGTGGTGCTGCTCGACGCCGCGCGGGGGTGGGAGCAGGCGGTCGAGCTCGTCGGCGCGCCGTCCCGGGTCGTCGACGTCGGCGTCGCTCCCGACGGTGCGTTCCTGGCCGCGCTCGACGAGAACGGGCAGGTCACGCTGTGGAGCACGGCCGAGCGGCGGGCGATCACCACCTTCGACGCCTCGCTCGGTGAGGACGTCTCGGTCGGGATCGAGGTCCTCGACGACGGTGGCCGACTGGCGACCCTCGGCAGCTCGGCGGCGGTGCAGCTGTGGCCGCCGCTGCTGCGGACGGTCGAGGACGCCTGCACGGCGGCGGCGCCCCTGACGACGCGCCGGGCGGTGACCGCGGCGCTCCCGGGTGTGTCGCTCGTCGCCTGCGCCGAGCTGTGACATCGTGACTCGGCGATCGAGCGATCGCCGAGCACGCGGACGACTTGACCCGTGGGTCAAGTCGTCTGGCAGAATGGTGGCATGGACCTGACCTACCCCGCCGAGGCCGAGGAGTTCCGCACCGAGATCCGGGCATGGCTCGAGGAGCACCTCCCCGACGGATGGTTCGATGAGGGCTTCGAGATGACCGACGAGGAGCGGGCCGAGTTCAACCGCGAGTGGCCTCAGAAGCTGTTCGAGGGCGGCTGGATCTGCGCGACCTGGCCCGAGGAGTACGGCGGCAAGGGCCTCACCACGATGCAGGGCGTCGCCCTCGCGGAGGAGTTCGCCCGCGCCAAGGCGCCGATGCGCGGCGACTTCTTCGGCGACACGCTCGTCGGCCCGACACTGCTGCAGTGGGGCACCGAGGAGCAGAAGCAGGAGTTCCTCCCCGGCATCCTCAAGGGCCAGACGCGCTGGTGCCAGGGGTTCTCCGAGCCGAACTCGGGTTCCGACCTCGCCTCGCTCAAGACCAGTGCCGTGCTCGACGGCGACGAGTGGGTCATCAACGGCCAGAAGGTCTGGACCACCCAGGGTCACCACGCCGACTACTGCTTCCTGCTCACCCGCACCGACCCCGAGGCGAAGAAGCACGCGGGCATCAGCTACATGCTGGTGCCGATGAAGCAGCCCGGGGTGGAGGTGCGCGGCATCACCCAGCCCGACGGCACGGCCGAGTTCTGCGAGGTGTTCTTCGACAACGCGCGCTGTCCGAAGGACGCCGTCGTCGGCGGCGTGAACAACGGCTGGAAGGTCGCCAACTCGACCCTCGCGTTCGAGCGCGGCCAGTCGGCGACCACCGGCTACCGCCGCTTCGAGGAGGAGTACCGCCTCCTGCTCGAGGCCGCCACCGCCAACGGCAAGATCGACGACCCGATGATCCGCCAGCGGCTCATGACCTACTACTCGAAGATCCAGATCCTGCGGATCAACGGCCTGCGCAACCTGACCTCGACGCTCAACCAGTCGAAGGACATGGGCACCGTCGCGCTCGGCGCGACCAACAAGATGTTCTGGTCCGAGATGCACAAGGCGGCGATGGAACTCGCGCTCGACATCTTCGGCGCCGAGTCGATGCTGATCACCACGGGCCCAGAGTCGGGCTCGTGGCCCGGATCGGGCCGTGACAAGCGCCGCGACGGCTACCCGGTCAGCCCGATGATGTCGGCGTTCTTCTTCTCGCGCTCCGAGACGATCTGGGGTGGCACGAGCCAGATCCAACGCAACATCGTCGGCGAGCGCGTGCTCGGGCTGCCCAAGGAGCCCAAGCCGCCGTCCGGCGACTGACCGACGCGCGTCCGGTCGCCGAGCGCCACACCGGCGCCGCGATCAGCCGACGTCCTGGTGGGAGGGGTCGGCAAACGCGGCGACGAACATCGTGACCTGCTCGGCCTGGTCTCCGTCGTCGTCGTGCTCGCTGAACTCTTCGAAGAGCGCCTGGAGCCGGCGCACGAGCTCGCGTCGACGCTCGGGAACCAGCTGCAACTCGGCCAGCGACAGTGCGAGCGAGTCGTCCTCGTCCCGGAGCGCGATCGGGCCGCGCTCTTCGACGAGGCGCATGAAGCCGAGCTTCGCGGTGTCGAACACGGACCCGAGCACGCGTGCCACGTCGGCAGGCTCGCTGTGCTCGAGGAGGTCGCGGTGCGGGCGGAACGAGCGCGCCGCGATCTGGTAGCGACGTTCGGTCACCGCCGCGACCTGCCTGGTGGCCACCACGCGGATGATGCCGTGCTCGACGAGCCGGTTGATGTGGTGGTAGAGCCGGGTCACCGGGACGTCCATCGTCTCGGCGATCTCGGCGACCGTGCGCGGCTCGCGGAGGTGGCGCAGGATCATGCCGCGAGTCGGGTGCGTCAGCTCGAGCATGGCGTCGAGATCGCGGACCTCGAGTTGTTCGTCGGGCTCGCCGACGCCGTCCACCGGGGTCCAGCCGTCATCGTGCTCGTCGGTCGGCGCGGGGACGGGTGGAGACATGTGTACAGGGTATCGGTTCAGCCCATCTGAATAATCATTCAAACCAGTTGAATTATCTCGTTCAATCTGATTGAATGAAGCCATGTTCGATCTGCACGGTCTCGACACGCACGGGCTCGACGGGTACCGGCTCCTCGCCGACGAGCGTCAGCGAACGCTCGAGCGCGACGCGGCACACCGTCGCCTCGTTCGGCACCTCCGCCGGCGTCACGCCGGATGAGCACGCGCGACGCCGCCGGTGCCGGCACGGCGCGCGTCCTGCTCGGACGCCGCTTCCTCGCCGTCTGGGCGAGCCAGACCCTGTCCACGATCGGCAGCACGCTGTCGGGGATCGGCATCGGGATCTGGGTGTTCCTCGAGAGCGGCAGTGCCGCGTGGCTCGGCGTCCTGGTGGCCGTCGCCAACGTCCCGTCCGTCCTCGTCGCCCCACTGGTCAAGCACGTCGATCGCGTCGCCCGCCGCACGGTGATGATCGGGGGCGATGTCGTCGCAGCGTCGGGGACCGTGATCGCGCTCGTCCTCGCGATCACCGACCGACTCGAGCTCTGGCACCTGGCGGCAGCAGGCTTCGTCGGCGGCATCGGCACCGCGTTCCAGTCCCCGGCGTTCCAGGCCGCCGTGCCCTCGCTCGTCGAGCCGGCCGCCCTCGACCGGGCCAACTCGCTCAACCAGTTCGGGCCGGCCCTCGGCATCGTCCTCGGACCGATCCTTGCGACCCCGTTGGTCGCGTGGTTCGGGCTCGAGGCGGTCCTGCTCGTCGACGTCGCCACCTTCGGGGTCGCCGTGGTCACCGCCCTCGTCGTCCCGTTCGGCGAGCGTCCGGCGGCGTCCGCCGATGACGACGGCTCGTGGCGGGTCGCAGTTCGGTTCCTGACGGGCCCGGGGCGCGCGCTGCTCGTGCTGATC
>JAUHYJ010000263.1 GCA_030425785.1 Acidimicrobiia bacterium
CGCGCCGGAACGACATCGACGACCCGCTCGTCGACTGTGCCACGGCGGCGACGTCATCGGGATCGACCACCGCGAGCACCGGATAGCCGCCGGTCGTCGGATGGTCGGCGAGCATCATGATCGGGTCACCATCGGGCGGGACCTGGATGGCGCCGCGCACCAGCCCCTCGCTCGGGAGCTCTCGTTCGACCACGCGCTCGAGCGGCGGGCCGGTCAGTCGGACGCCGACGCGGCTCGCCACGGTGACGCGCCACGGCGAGGACGTCAGTGCGTCGAACGCGTCCGGGGCGAACCAGTCGGCGCGGGGACCCGGCCACACGCGGACGCGACCGTCATGTCGTCGGGCCGGCACCATCTCGGCGACCGATCCGTCGGGCTCGGGTCCGACGGAGATCGCTTCGCCCGCGATCAGACCGGGCGGCCCGAGCCCCGAGAGCGTGTCGTGCGACCGCGACCCGAGGACCTGGTCGACGTCGACGCCCCCGCGCACGGCCAGGTAGTGCCACTGCCGACGCCCGTCGGCTCGCACGGTCAGCGCCTGGCCGAGGCGCAGGCCGACCGGCGCGTCGTGCTGCGACGTGGCGACGAGCAGATCTCGCCGCGCGCTGACGACGAGGCCGCCGGCGGTCTCCAACACCGCCGCGTCGGCCGGGTTGCCGACCGACCGGTTGAGCAGGCCCATCAACCCCGGATCGACCGCCCCGGCGGCGGGAACGCCCAGGTGGGCCAAGCCGCGTCGCCCGCCGTCCTGGACGGTCGTGGCCACGCCGAGCTCGACGATCTCGAGGCTCATGCCGCGACGAACCTGACGTGGGTGCCCGGTGGGAGCAGTGCCGGCGGGTCTCGATCGACGTCGAACAGCGTGATCGTCGTCCTGCCGAGCAGGTGCCACCCGCCGGGAGAGACGGTCGGATAGACGGCGCTGTAGCCGGCGGCGATCGCCACCGAACCGGCGGGGACACGGGTCCGCGGTGTGGCGCGGCGCGGCAGCTCGAGCGCCGGCGGCAGCCCCGACAGGTAGGCGAACCCGGGCGCGAACCCGCAGAAGGCGACCTCGAAGTGGGCACCGGTGTGCAGCTCGACCACCTCGTCGACCGTGAGCCCGACAGCGGCGGCCACGTCGGTGAGGTCCTCGCCGTCGTACACCACCGGGATCTCGACGGACACGGTGGTGCCGTCATCCGGCGCACCGCTCGCCGCCTCGGCCGCGTCGCGCACCGCAGCGAGCGCCGCCGGGTCGTCGACCGTCACGAGCACCGTCCGGGCCGCCGGGACGACGTCGACGACACCCGGCATCTCCCGCCGCCGGAGATGTTCGCCGAGATGGGCGGGCTCGGCGACATCGTCGATCAGGACGGCGAGTGGACCCATCGGGACGTACCGCACCGGAAGCCTCAGATCGTGAACGCCTGGACGTCGACCGAGGCGACCTCCAGCCCGGACCGCACCGCACGTGCGAGCTCGACGGCCCCGGGGGTGTCGCCGTGGACGCAGATCGACCGGGCGTGCACCTCGATCACGGATCCGTCGACCGCCGTGACCCGTCGCTCGATGGCCAGCGCGACCGCTCGATCGGCGACCGCCTGCCGATCGGTGATGACCGCACCAGGCTCGCTGCGCGGCACCAGCGTGCCGTCGGCGCGGTACGCGCGGTCGGCGAACGCCTCGGCGACGGGCTCCATGCCCAGCGCATCGGTGACGGCCAGCAGCGGCGACGCCGGCGCACCGAGGATCGCCATCGACGGGTCGTACTCGTGGGCGGCCTCGGCGACCGCCTCGGCCTGCTCCGGGTGAGAGATGCACGCGTGGTAGAGCGCGCCGTGCGGCTTGACGTACTTGACCCCCGTACCCGCAACCTGTGCGAAGGCATCGAGCGCCCCCAGCTGGTACAGCACAGCGTCGCGCAGCTCGGCGGGGTCGATGTCGATGAACCGGCGGCCGAAGCCCGCCAGGTCGGGATACGCCACCTGCGCACCGATCATGACGCTGCGGTCGGCGGCCGCCTGGCACACCCGCCGGAGGGTCGACGGATCGCCGGCGTGGAACCCACAGGCGATGTTCGCGCTCGAGACGACGTCGAGCATCGCCTCGTCGTCACCGAGCCGCCAGATGCCGAACGACTCGCCGAGATCGGAGTTCAGGTCGATGGCGGCCACGCGTCGAGCGTAGACGGTGCGCGACGACGGCGCCGCCAGGTCGAACCGTCAGGTGGCGGGGGTCTGCTGGTACAGCGCGAGCCGCCACGTGTCGTCGACGGACACGTAGGTCGACGACATCGCCCCGACGAACGTGGTGTCGCCCCGGTGGCCGGTGCCCCGATACACGAGCGCCACGACGCCATCGGCGATGTCGACGGTTCTCGGGTCGGCGATGTCGTACCGGTCCCACGTCGGTGCATCGCCGAGGCTGGTGACGACCTGCTCCCGGTCCATGACCGAACCGTCGGCCAGCACCATCACCCCGTCGGCGGTCATGCGCTCGCCGTAGAACTCGGCTGCGGTGCCGTCGCACAGCGCCGACCACCCGGCGTGTTCGAGCTCGAGCAGGGATGCCGTCGCGTCCATGGCAGGGCCGTACCCGACGAGCCGCCGGTGGAAACCCGCTCAGCCGAGCAGATCGCCGAGTGCGTCGTCGGCGACGCGATGGAAACACCGGCGTCCGTTGCCACGCGACAACGTCGCGACCTCGAGCTCGGCGAGGGTCAGCTCGCGGTCGGGCCCGGCGAGTGCGGCGACGCCGAGCCGGACGGCGTCGGCGAGGGCGAGCCCGTCGGCGAACCCCTCGGCGAGACGCCCGGAGATCGCTTCCGCGTCGCCGCCGAGGACCGCGGTGTCACGCTGGTCGACGACGGTGCCGTCGTAGAGGATGTGGAACATCTGGTCGCCGTCCGGCTCGAGGCCGACCTCGGCGACCAGGATCTCGACCTCCATCGGCTTCATCTCGTGGGTGAACACCGTGCCGAGGATCTGGGCGAACTGGTTCGCGAGGGTGCGCGCGTCGACGTCGTCGCGGGAGTACTGGTAGCCCTTGAGATCGGCGGCACGGATGCCGGCCACCCGGAGCTGGTCGAACTCGTTGTAGCGGCCGACGCCCGCGAACGCGATGCGGTCGTAGATCTCGCTCACCTTGCGCAGGGTCTCGGACGGGTTCTCGGCGACGATCGCGATCCCGTCGACGTAGCGGATCGCGACGAGTGCACGGCCGCGGGCGATGCCCTTGCGCGCGTAGTCGGCGCGGTCCTTCATCACCTGCTCGGGCGCGACGTAGAACGGCATCGTCATGCGTCGTCACTCCCCTCGTCACGCTCGTCATCACGCTCATCGGCGACGTCGGCACGCCCGGGACCCGGCGCCGGTGGCGTCGACCGCACGAGCACCTCGTCGGCGATCTCCCGGAAGCGGGGGGCGAGGTCGTCGTCACCGACCGGCTGCCACCCGTCGGCGGTCACCGTCGCGACGATCGGGTAGATGCCGCGGAGGGCGTCGGGGCCGCCGGTCGCCGAGTCGGCGTCGGCCGCCTCCCAGAGGCTGCGGACCGACAGGTTGATCGCCTCGTCGCGGGTCATCGCCGCCTTGTAGCCGACCTTGATCACGGTGCCCGCGTGGAGGCTGCCCGAACCGGTCGCGACGTACTCGCGCTCTTCGTAGCGGCCGCCGGTGACGTCGTACGCCCAGAGCCGCCCGATCTCGCGGCGCAGGTCGTAGCCGGCGAAGATCGGGACCACGACCATGCCCTGCATGGCCGCCGGCAGGTTGCCGCGCACCATCATCGACAGCTGGTTCGCCTTGCCCTCGAGGCTGAGCGGCGAGCCCTCGACCTTTTCGTAGTGCTCGAGCTGGAGCTGGAACAGCCGGATCATCTCCATCGCCGGCCCGGCCGCACCGGCGATCGCGACGCCGCTGTACGAGTCGGCCTGCACGACCTTCTCCATCGACCGATGGGAGATGAGGTTGCCCGAGGTGGCGCGGCGGTCGCCGGCCATGACCACGCCGTCGGCGAAGCGCAACGCGACGCAGGTGGTGGCGTGGGGGACGTCGATGTGGCCGTCGCCATCGACCCCCGGCCCCATGCCGACCCGACGCAACAGCTCCGGGAAGTTCGCCCCGGGGTCGTCGGTCGGGGCGAAGAACGGCATCGACACGGGTTACTGCCCGCCCTTCTGGACGTACGACTTCACGAAGTCCTCGGCATTCGTCTCGAGCACCTCGTCGATCTCGTCGAGCAGGTCGTCGAGGTCGGCCTTCAACTTCTCGCCCGACTCGCTGGTGGCCGGTGCGGCCTCCTCGGTGACCTCGTCGGTGCGGTCACTGGTGGTCTTCTGCTTGTTGATGCGTTCCGCCATGGTCCTCTCGCTGCTGTCGCTGGGGTCGTCGGGTGGATCAGGCGCCGAGCCGTTCGACCAGCTCGGCGGCGGTGTTGCTCTCGTCGATCAACTTAGCGACATGACCTGCGGTGCCGCGCAACGGCTCCATCATGGGCACGCGGCGCAGGGGGTCGCGCCCGACGTCGAACACCATCGAGTCCCAGTTGGCGGCCACGATGTCGTCGGGGAACTTCTGGAGGCAGCGACCGCGGAAGTATGCCCGGGTCGTGGTCGGGGGGTCGGTGACCGCCGCCGTGACCTCGTCGGCGTCGGCGATCGTGTCGAGTCCGACGCGGTACGCGAGACCCTTGTCGGGTCGCAGGTCGTGGTACTGCAGGTCGATCGCCTTGAGCTTCGGCGACGAGGCCGGCAGGTCGTGGCGAGCCCGCACCCCGTCGACGAGGCGGCGCTTGGCCACCCAGTCGACCTGATGGGCGAGCGAGTCGGGGTCGGTCTCGAGTGCCCCGAGCGTCGCCTCCCATCGGTCGAGGACGTCGGCGCCGACCGCATCGCCGACCGCGTCGAGGCCGTGACTGTGTGCGTACTTGCGGGCCCGTTCGAGCAGGCCCCACTGGACCTCGAGCGCGGTGGCGCGGCTGCCGTCGCGCAGCATGACGGTGGCCGTGAGGGTCGGGTCGTGGCTGACCTGGCGGATCGCCGGGACCGGGTTGCCGAGCAGCAGGTCATCGCCCATCACGTCGTCTTCGATCATCGCCAGCATGATGGCGGTCGTGCCGACCTTGAGATAGGTCGCCACTTCGCTCATGTTGGCGTCGCCGGCGATCACGTGGAGCCGGCGGTACTTCTGCGGGTCGCAGTGCGGCTCGTCGCGGGTGTTCACGATCGGGCGCTTCAGCGTGGTCTCGAGCCCGATCTCCTCCTCGAAGAAGTCGGCGCGTTGGCTGAGCTGGAACGCCACGTCGCCGGGCTCGCGGCCCGGCTGTTCGCAGCCGACCTTGCCGGCGCCGGTGAAGATCTGGCGGGTGACGAAGTGCGGCGTGATCTGGCTGGCGATGCGGCCGAACGGGATCTCGCGGGCGATGAGATAGTTCTCGTGGCAGCCGTAGCTGTTGCCCTTGCCGTCGGAGTTGTTCTTGTAGACGACCACCTCGGCGCCGTCGTTCAGGATCTCGCCGGCGTGACGCATCGACGCCTGCACGATCAGATCGGCGGCGCGGTCCCACACGACCGCCTCGTAGGCCGTCGTGACCTCGGGGATCGAGATCTCGGGATGGGCGTGGTCGACGTAGTACCGGGCCCCGTTGGGCAGCACGGCGTTGACCAGCGAAGTCTCGATGTCCGGCGCGAAGACCTCGTCGAGGTTGAAGCCGCGGGCGTCGTTCGCGGGCGTCTCGTCCTCGAAGTCCCAGCCGACCTTCTTCGACGTCGCCGACACGTACGCGTTGATGAGCAGCGACGATGCG
>JAUHYJ010000264.1 GCA_030425785.1 Acidimicrobiia bacterium
ACCGGTGTGGCGCGCCCGGTCGACGAGATGGCGGTGCAGTCGGCGCGCGGCCGCCGCTTCGCCGGCGTCCTCGAGCAGCCGGGCGACGCCCCAGACGCGTTGGTCGCTCGCCGCGGCGCCGGCCGGGTCGTCGTGGTCGGTCGACCGTTCGTGCGCGGCCGGATCGGCCACGACCGGGTCGTACGCCTCCCGGATCGCCGCGCCGTAGTGGCCCGTCAGACGTCCATACGCGGCCCACCGGCGACGGACGTCGGCGGGGTTGCGGCGGTACGCCAGCTCGAAGTGGTCGAGGTCGGCCATGGTGGCCACGAAGCCGTCCAGGTCGTCGGCGAGCAGCCGCTGCCACGCGAGCTCGTCGGCGACGCGCGGCCCGAGCGGGCGGTCCCCGAAGTAGTCGGCGAGCGTTGCGTGTGCGTGGCGTCGAGTCGCGTCGTCGGCCAGGTAGCGGTCGTCGACGGCCCGCCGGAGGTCGTCATGGGCGAACGCGAGCAGACCGCCGCGGCTGACGACGCCGCGCTCCGCGGCGAGGTGGATGGGCGCCCATGCCGCTGTGGGCAGCGGTATGCGTTCGCCGGTGGTCGGGTCGAGGGTGCCCAACAGGTCGCGCAGCTCCGCTTCGGCCATCCCGTGCTGCGAGGCTCGGAGCGCCGTGAACAGCCGACGGGTGAGGTCGGGGTGGTCCCGGTCGAAGTCCCGTTCGTAGCGGGCGAGGACGAGCTCCAGCAGGTCGTCCACGGAGGTGGCCGCCGTGAGCCGCCGGATCTCGGCACCGAGCGTGAAGTGGTCGCCGTGCTGGCGGAGCTCGTCGACGACCGTCGTGAGGAACCGGGCATTGCCGCACCGTTCGCCGGCCACGAGCGCTGCGAGGAGCTGCCGGTCGAGTGCCTTGCTGCGCTCGGCGAGCAGTCGCTCGGCGACGGCCGCCCGCTCGGCGAGGTCGAGCTCGGGCACCTCGACGATCGTCCACCCCTGCCACTCGGCGACCGAGCGGATGCGAGCCTCACGTGCGGTGACGACGACGCGCACTCGCTCCGGCCAGGACACCGGGAACCAACGCAGATCGAGCGCACGTTCGCTGTCGTCGAGGTGATCGAGCCCGTCGAGGACGACGACGCTGCGGCCGGTGACGTCTGCGGCCGCGTGCTCGAGGGCGGCGCGGACTGCGGCGGGCGTTGCGTCGACCAGCGACTCGAGCTCGGCCTCGAGGTCGGAGCCCGTCCACGCCGCCATCAGGCGAGCCGCGATCGTCCTGGCGTCGGTCGCGTCGGCGTCGGCATTGGTGTGATGCACCACGACCGTCTCGTCGGGATGGGCATCCGCACGACCGGCGGCCCAGTTCGTGACGAGGGCAGACGCCCCGACCCCGGCCTCGCCGGTGAGGAGCAGCGGTGGACCCGACCCGGCTGCGTGGGCGTCGAGGAGTGCCTCGAGGTCGGGACGCGGGACCCATGGCCGGTGGCGCGCCTGCCCGAACGACCGGTGGACGGCATCGTGACGTGCCGGTGCGTCGTCGGTCGATCCGGTCGGCGCGAGCCGCTCGACGAGCGCTTCGAGATCGGACAGCACGAGTTCGCCGAGCTCGGTCGGGTCGGCATAGTCGCGTGTCGGGTGACCACTCGTGCGAATCCGGGCCCGCAGTGCGGCGAGGCGCTCGCGGCCGGTGTCGTCGGGCTCCTCGAACGCATCACGTTTGCCCGCCGGGAGCGTGTCGAGCCACGCCGGGTCGCGCAGGTAGAAGAACGCGTGTCCCGTCTGGCCCGGCCGATCGAGCACACCGTGCACGATCTCCATCTCGGTCACCGATCGCCCGCGATCGGTGTCGATCCAGGGTTCGGACCGGACGAGGTCGTCGGGGATCTCGTCGGGGACCCATCCGTAGCGCTGACCCAGCAACCCGATGAAGTACGGCCGCGTCCGGTCGATCTCCGCCAGACAGATCGGGAGGACGGCGCCCTCGGCCTTCTGCTCGTCCGTCACGCCCCACCGCAGGTCGACCTCGCTCCAGGTCATCCCGCGCTCCTCGCACATCCGGCGGATGCGCGGGAACACCCGCTTCACCAGTTCGTCGCGCTCGGCCTGCATGTCGCGGAACGTCGACGAGACGAAGACGCGCAGCGCACGCGGATCGTCGTTCCCCGCGCTCATGGCGTCATCTTTCCAGACACGTCACGTGCCGTGCGGCGAGATCGAGGGCGGCGTACCCGTTGGATCGTGCCGCTCGTGCGATGATCGGCCCGTGCCCGCCAGCGTGCCACTCACCCGTGTCCGCCGAGACGACCTCGCCGGCGATGCGCCCGACGTCGCGCCCTGGCTCCTCAACAAGCTGCTGGTGCACGGCGAGTGCGTCGGCCGCATCGTCGAGGTCGAGGCGTACCGCGAGGACGACCCGGCGAGTCACACGTTCCGCGGCCGCACCGCGCGCAACGCCGTGATGTTCGGGCCGGCCGGCCACCTCTACGTGTACTTCACGTATGGCATGCACTACTGCTCGAACGTCGTGACCGGACCGGAGGGCGTCGGGGCGGCGGTGTTGCTGCGGGCGGTCGAGCCCGTGGCGGGCGTCGAGCTGATGCGCTCTCGTCGATCGGGCCGCCGTCAGCTCGCCGACGGCCCCGCCAAGCTCTGCCAGGCCTTCGCGATCGGCCCCCAACACGACGGGGCCGACGTGTGCCGCGGCCGCGGCGTCGGCCTGTTCGACGACGGCACGTCGCCACCGCCGAAGCCGCTGATCGGGCCCCGGGTCGGGATCAGCAAGGCGGTCGACACGCCATGGCGCTTCCGTGTGCCACCGGACGGCTGAGGGTCACGACGCCCAGTGGAGCCAGTAGCCGTGCGGGTGGCAGGACGCGAGATGGTCGACCCGCCGGACGCCGTCGCGCCATCGCACCAGCTGGACCGTCGAACCGTGCCGGCCGCGAAGGTGGTCGGGGTACGGCAGCCCGCTGGTGACGGCGGGTGATTCGACGAACACCCAGCTCAGGTCGGCAGCGGCGCCCAGCGTGTCGAGACGATCGACGTAGGCGCGTCGGTCGGCACTCGAGAGATAGTTCAGGACCCAGGAGTTCATGACGACCGGGTGGGCGCGCACGGCCGCATCGGCGACGGCGGCCGCGATCCCACCGACGGCGTCGGCGCGCCGCACGTCGGCCGGCTGCCGTCGCGCGATGTCGAGCGCGGCGTCGAAGCGCTCGAACCGGTCGTGCTGATCGGGCCAGATACAGGCGCGCAGCCATCGCGTCGCCGTGTCGTCGGTCGGGTCGACGGGGGCCGGGTCGATCCCGATGCGTGCCCGCACCTCGGGCACCTCGGTCGGTACGGGGACGTCGCCCTCGGTGGTGATGTGCAGGTGGACGTCCGAGGCCGGGCCGACCCGGCCGCCCGGTGCGTAGTCGTAGGAATACCGGTCGAGGTGCAGGTTGAGCCCAGCGCTCGTTCCCACGTCGACGAGGGCGACCGGGCCGACCTCGGCCGCGACCATGCCGAGGACGGGCAGGACGATGCCACAGCGGCCGACCTCGTTGGTCTGGGTGTGGCGGGTGGCGACCGTCGAGCGCAGCGCGGACGCGTGGGCGCGGCAGTGGGCGAGGAGCGCCGCGGTGATGTCGCCGGTGCGCGGTGCGTCGGTGACCGACGGGTACCACGCCGCCAGGTCGCAGTCGGGCTCGGCGAGCACCTGCTCGTGCAGCGCCGCGAGGAGCAACACGGGGTTCTGCTGCTCGGGTGGCGCCGAGGCGAGCAGCTCGGCGATCTCGGGCAACTGTGCGATCGTCTGCGACAGCATCGCCGTGAAGGGGCTCCGTGACGCGTCGTCGGCGAGGTTGGCGAAGTGTCGGGTGAGGTCGACGGTCACCGGGCGAAGCTAGCCGCGCCGATCCGCGGACCACCACGTACGCGAGGATGTGGCCGTGAGCCGGTTCGTCGTCCTCGTCGCAGCGCTGCTGGCCGCCGGAGGGCTCGTGGTGGGGGCGGCCGCCGACGAGGTCGCGACGGTCGAGCGGGCGGCGGTGCGCGTCGAGCCACCCCGACCTGCGGTGCTGGTGAGCGACTCGGCCTGGCTCGGCCTCAAGATCTACGGGGCGATCGATGGCGTCCAGGGCTTCGATCACGTGCTCGATCTCGCGTCGTGCCGGCGTCGCGTCGTCACCTCGTGCCGGAACTACAACGGGTTCGTGCCGATCACGCTGTACGACGAACTCGAGGTCTACGGCGACAATTACCACACCCTCATCGTCGCCACCGGCTACAACGACAGCGACCTGCACTTCGCCTCCGAGGTCGACGCCATCGTTCGGCGCACGCGCGACCTCGGCTACGACCGCATCGTCTGGCTGACGCTGCGCGCGAACGTGTCGTACACGTCGCCCGACGACTCGGGATTCGACGAGGTCTTCCGCAACAACAACGAGACGCTGCGCGAGCTCGTGGCGACGGGGGCCTACCCCGAGATCGTGATCGCCGACTGGGCGACCTACGCCCATGACGAACCGGGCTGGTTCGCGAGCGACGGGATCCACGTGCGTGGCGAGGGGCCGTGGGCGGCGGCTGACTACATCTCGCGCAAGCTGGCGTTCCTGGACGGGCGACCGTGCCCACAACCAGCCGCGGCCGGTCAGGACATCCCGAACCCGTGCCCGGATCCCGACGCGACCGGACCCGTCGTCGACATCCGTTCGCTGTACCCGGTCGGCGTGCCCAACCCGACGGCCGAGTTCATGCTCGAGTTCGCCGGGCACGGGTCGTGGCCTGATGCACCGTGGTGGGAACGCTGACCGCCGGGTGATCGTCTTGCCCGATCCCGCGGCGTGCGTGGCATCATCGAGGGCGCTATGGACCTGATCTCCGACCTCGACGCCCGTGGTCTGATCCACGACTCGACCGATCGCGACGCGCTCCGTGCGCGCCTGGCCGACGGGCCGATCGGGCTCTACATCGGCTTCGACCCGACCGCCGACTCGCTCCATGCCGGCCATCTGGTCGGTCAGCTGTTCATGCGACGGTTCCAGGAGCGCGGCCACCGTCCGTACCCGCTCGCGGGTGGCGCCACCGGCATGATCGGCGACCCCGGCGGACGCTCGGAGGAGCGCAACCTGCTCGATCTCGACACGTTGCGGCACAACGTCGAGCGCATCAAGGTCCAGCTCTCGCGACTCCTCGACTTCGAGCCGGGTCCGAGCCAGGCGACGCTCGTCAACAACGCCGACTGGACGACCGAGGTCTCGGTGCTCGAGTTCTTGCGCGACGTGGGCAAGCACTTCACGGTGAACCACATGATCGCCAAGGAGTCGGTCAAGGCCCGGGTCGAGAGCGAGCACGGCATCTCGTACACCGAGTTCAGCTACATGCTGCTCCAGGCCAACGACTTCCGGCACCTGTACGAGGACCACGGTGTCGAGCTGCAGGCCGGAGCCTCGGACCAATGGGGCAACATCGTCGCCGGCGTCGACCTCATCCGTCGCCGGCTGGGGGCATCGGCGTACGGTCTGACGCACCCGTTGATCACCAAGAGCGACGGGACGAAGTTCGGCAAGTCGGTCGGTGGCGCCGTCTGGCTCGACCCCGACAAGACGAGCCCGTACCAGTTCCGCCAGTTCTGGCTGCAGACCGACGACGACATGGTGGCGACCTACCTGAAGATGCTGTCGCTGCGACCCCTCGACGACGTGCTCGCGACGGTGGCCGATCACGAGCAGGCGCCACACCGGCGGATCGCCCAACGTGCCCTCGCGCACGAGATGACCGCGCTCGTGCACGGCGACACTGCCGCCGCGGCCGCC
>JAUHYJ010000265.1 GCA_030425785.1 Acidimicrobiia bacterium
CTCGTCGTAGACGGCGGTGTTCAGCTGGCGCAGGAAGTCGATCGCCTCGAGGTTCTCGCGCCCGCCGTACCGGTTCGGGATCCACTCGCCCTGCTTGCGCGAGTAGTCGAGGTACAGCATCGAGGCCACCGCATCGACCCGCAGGCCGTCGACGTGGTAGCGCTCGAGCCAGCACATGGCGCTCGAGACGAGGAACGAGCGCACCTCGTTGCGGCCGTAGTTGAAGATCGCGGAGTTCCAGTCGGGGTGGAACCCCTGACGCGGATCGGCGTGCTCGAACAGATGTGTCCCGTCGAAGCGGGCGAGGCCGTGGTCGTCGGTCGGGAAGTGCGACGGGACCCAGTCGAGGATGACCCCGACGCCGCGCTGGTGCAGCCGGTCGATCATCGACATCAGGTCCTGCGGCGACCCGTAGCGGCTGGTGGGCGCGAAGTAGCCGGTCGTCTGGTAGCCCCACGACCCGTAGAACGGGTGCTCCATGATCGGGAGGAACTCGACGTGCGTGAACCCGTGCGCGAGGCAGTGATCGGCGAGCGGATCGGCGAGCTCGCGATAGTTCGGGAACTGCTGCCCCTCGCTCAGCGTGCGGCCCCATGAACCGAGATGGACCTCGTAGATCGACATCGGTGCCCGCAGGCCGTTGCGGTCGCCCCGGGTCGCCATCCACTCGTCGTCGCCCCACTCGTGGTCGAGGTCGGGCACGTAGGAGTCGGTCGACGGTGCGAGATGGTGTGCGGCCCCGAACGGGTCGGCCTTGTCGAGGCGTTCGCCCGAGCCGGCGGTGATGCGGAAGTGGTACGTCGTGCCGATGCCGGCGCCGTCGACCCACCCCGACCAGACCCCGGACGGTCCCTCCGCATCGAGCTCGTGCTCGTGCTTCCAGTCGTCGACGTCGCACAACACGTGGACGGCGCGGGCCGACGGCGCCCAGACCGAGAAGCGGCACCCCCCGTCGCCGGGATGGGCGCCGAGGTGACGGTGGGCGTGGCGATGCCGACCCTCGGTGAAGAGGTGCAGATCGAGGTCGGGGATCGCGTTCATCAGGAAATTCCTTCCGGGGTCGTCGTTCGAGATCAGCGGCGGATCATGTCGCCGACGGCAGCCAGCGGCCAGTGCACCCAGGCGGGGCGGTTCGCGAGCTCGTAACGGATCTCGTACAGCCCCTTCTGGAGTGCATAGACGTCGAGGAGCAGTTCGGCGTCGTCGCGTGCGGTCGGGATCAAGTCGGCCGGGGCGATCGTGGTGACGTACCGGTCGACCATCGTCCGACGCATCGCCGTCGTCCACGCATCGCGGGCGTCGTCGAGTTCGGCGACGTCGGCGTCGGCCACCAGGCCACGAGCGATCGCGGTGTCGACCGCGCTCCGGCCGGCGTAGTCGAGCGAGCGGACGAGTCCGGCCAGATCGGTGAGCGGCGAGCGCAACAGCCGGCGCTCGCCGATCGGCTGGCCCGGCTCGCCCTCGAAGTCGATGAACGTGATGTCGTTGCCGGTCCGTAGGACCTGACCCAGATGGAGATCGCCATGGACGCGGATGCGGCGGGCGTCGAGCTTCTCGGTGCGGAGGCGATCGAAGCGCGCCAGCACGTCGTCGACGGGGCGCAGCAGCGCGTCGGCCTCGGCGACGTCGAGCCCGGCCCGCCTGATCGCGCGCTGGGTCGCACGCACGCCGTTCCGCAGCGTCTGCAACAGCGAACGCTGCCACAGCAGGGTGAACGCCTGCGGGGCCATCGACTCGTCGTCGCCCGGGGTCCCGAGCGCCACGTGCAACTCGGCGGTGCGGCGACCGAGCACGTCGGCCAACCAGGCCGACGAGTCCTTCGTGGCGTCGAGCGTGTCGGTCTGCTCGATCTCGAGGGCGAGCTCGTCGAGCATCCAGGTCCACAGGTCGCCGTCGTTGGCGATCGCGTCGTGGACCACGACCACGTCGGCCGGCGCACGCTCGTCCTGCAACTCGACACTGGCCGTGGCGACGAGTCCCGGCACGTGATCGAAGCCCTGCGCAGCCAGATGGGCGGGCAGCTCGACGTCCGGGTTCGGCCCGGCCTCGAGCCGACGCACGAGCTTCGCGATGTACGCACTGCCGACGAGCACCGACGAGTTCGACTGCTCGACACCCATCAGATGGACGTCGTGGGGCGACCCGAGTGGCGCAGCCGGTCGGCTGCGGCGGGGGAGTCCGCGCAGGCTGCCGTGGCGGCCGGTCGCGACGCGACGCGACAGGGCGGCACCGACCACCGCGTAGGCGCCTTCCGGGTGCGCCATCGCGTCGACGAGCGCCTCGCCGTCGGCCAGGTGCGCGATCACGGCGCTCGGCGTGTCGGCCGAGATCGCGTTGGCGACCCTGGCCTGGGCGCGCATCACCGGCACGGTGTAGCGGTGGTCGTCGCCCTCGGTGAACGACACCCGCACGATCAGCAGGGCGACGTCGGTGTCCGGGTGGCGCAACGGGATCGTGTCGTCGATCGTGATCTCACGGACCCGGAGCTCCTTGCCCGCGTACCACCGACGGCTCGGCAGCCAACGTGCCAGGGCGCGGCCGAGGGGTGCTCGGCGGCGCATCACTTCGGCCCAGTTGCCGGCGAGCGTCGGCAGATCGGCCGAGCCGCCGACCTGGGCGGCCGGTGGCTGCAGGGTGAACCAGAAGAAGCCGTACGGCGCGAGCGTGAGGTGGTAGTTGCCGTCGCCGACCTGGGCGAAGCGGGTCTGCCCGAAGGCCTCGACCGGCGTGTGCTGTGCGAAGGCGCGCAGGTCGAGTTCGACGTCCTGGGCGAGGCGCGACAGGTTGGCCACGCACAGGAACGGCGTCTCGCCGTCGAGCTGGCGCACGAAGGCGAGCACGTGCGGGTTCTCGGGTTCGAGGAACTCGATGTCGCCGCGGGCCAGGACCGGGTGGCGCTTGCGCAGTGCGATGAGCTGGCGCATCCACGACAGCAGTGAGGCCGGGTCGTCGATCTGGGTCTCGACGTTGACGGCCTCGTAGTGGTAGCCCTGCTCGGTGATCAGTGGCAGGTACAGCTTGTGCGGGTTCGAGGTGGAGAACCCGGCGTTGCGGTCGGCGGTCCACTGCATCGGGGTGCGGACGCCGTCCCGATCGCCGAGGTAGACGTTGTCGCCCATCCCGATCTCGTCGCCGTAGTAGAGCACGGCAGCGGTGCGAGCCGGCGCCGGATGCCGAGGTTGATGCGCATCTCGTGATCGCGTGCGTAGGCGCGCAGCATCAGCTGGCGCTCCTCGTCGGTGACCATCTCGAGCGTGAGTTCGTCGTGGTTGCGCAGGAACGTCGCCCACTGGCATCCCTCGGGTGGTTGCGGCGTCTGCTCGAGGATGTCGATGATCGGTGTGCGGTTCTCCATCTGCAGCGACATGAACATGCGCGGCATCAGCGGGAAGTGGAAGTTCATGTGGCACTCGTCGCCGTCACCGAAGTAGGCGGCGGCGTCCTCGGGCCACTGGTTGGCCTCCGCGAGGAACATGCGGTCGCCGTACCGGAGGTCCATGTGGGCCCGCAGTTCTTTCAACATCGCGTGCGTCTCGGGGAGGTTCTCGCAGTTGGTGCCCTCGCGCTCGAACAGGTACGGGATGGCGTCGAGTCGCAGCCCGTCGACGCCCATGTCGAGCCAGTAGTCGAGCAGTTCCTTGACGGCGTCGACGACGGCGGGGTTGTCGAAGTTCAGATCGGGCTGGTGGTGGTAGAAGCGGTGCCAGTAGTACTGCTCGGCGATCGGGTCGTACGTCCAGTTCGAGCCCTCGAAGTCCTGGAAGATGATGCGGGCGTCGGGGTACTCGGTCGGGTCGTCGGTCCAGACGTAGAAGTCGCGCTCGGGCGAACCTTTCGGTGCCCGACGGGCTCGCTGGAACCATGCGTGTTGGTCGCTCGTGTGGTTGATGACCAGTTCGGTGATGACCTTCAGGCCCCGCTCGTGCGCGGCGGCGAGGAAGCGCTTGAACGACCGCATGTTGCCGTACGTCGGGTTGACGACCCGGTAGTCGGCGATGTCGTAGCCGTCGTCGCGCAACGGCGACGGGTAGAAGGGGAGCAGCCAGATCGCGGTGGCGCCCAGGTCGACCAGGTAGTCGAGCCTCGAGGTCAGCCCCGCGAAGTCGCCCGTGCCGTCGCCGTTCGAATCGGCGTACGCCCGCACGTGCAGCTCGTAGATCACCGCATCCCGGTACCAGTCGTTGTTCATCGCGTCTCCCGTCCGCCGTCGGTGCGCCGCACCGCGAAGATGTGGGCGTACCCGGTGCGACCCGGGCTCAGGTCGACGAAGTTGTGCCATCCACGCCACCGGTACACGCCGCCTCCGAGCAGGTCGTCGAGCACGTACTCGTCGTCGTGGTCGAGCCCGATGCCGAGCGAGGTGGGGTCGACGTGCACCATGCCGGCGTGCGAGTCGAAGGCGTTCAGGTTCACGACGACGAGGATCGGGTCGCCCTCGCCGAGCGGGTCGGTCTTGCTGAAGCAGAGCAATCCGTCGGAGTCGACGTCGTGGAACCGCAGCGTCCGGAGATGTCGGAGCGCCGGCTGTGACCGCCGGATCTCGTTGAGGCGGGTGATCAACGGTTCGAGGGTGTCCGGGCTGGTCAGGTCCCACTGGCGCACCTGATACTTCTCCGAGTCGAGGTACTCCTCCGAACCCGGTCGGATCGCCCGCTGTTCGACGAGCTCGAAGGCCGGACCGTAGACGCCCCAGTTCGCCGACAGCATCGCCGCGAGCACGGCACGCACGGCGAACACGGGCCGGCCGCCGTGCTGCAGCTGCTCGGTGAGGATGTCGGGCGTGTTCGGCCAGGCGTTCGGCCGGTAGAAGTCGACGGTGCGCGTCGACAGGTCGGTGAAGTACTCGCGCAGCTCCGACGCCGACTGGCGCCAGGTGAAGTACGTGTACGACTGGTTGAAGCCGATCTTGGCGAGCCGCTCCATCACGCGGGGTCGGGTGAACGCCTCCGCGAGGAAGATCGTCTCGGGGTGATCGGCGCGGATGTCGGCGAGCGCCCACTCCCAGAACGGGAAGGCCTTGGTGTGCGGGTTGTCGACCCGGAAGATCGTCACGCCGCGGTCGATCCAGAACCGGATGACCTTCGCGAGCTCCTGCCACAGGGCCTGCCAGTCGTCGGTCTCGAAGTCGATCGGGTAGATGTCCTGGTACTGCTTCGGTGGGTTCTCGGCGTACTGGATGGTGCCGTCGGCGCGGTGCTTGAACCACTCGGGGTGCTCGTCGACCCACACGTGGTCGGGCGTGCACTGGAACGCGATGTCGAGTGCCAGCTCGATGCCCCGCTCGCGGGCGGCCTCGGCGAGTGCGGTGACGTCGTCGAGGGTGCCGAGGTCGGGGTGGACGGCGTAGTGGTCGCGGATGCCCCATGGGCTGCCGACGTCGTCGGCCGCGGCCTCGGTCGAGTTGTTGCGACCCTTGCGGTTGGTCTCACCGATCGGGTGGATCGGGGGGAGGTACAACACGTCGAACCCCATCGCGGCGACCCGATCGAGTCGGTCGACGGCGTCGCGCAGCGTGCCGCGAGGGCCGTCCGGCGTCCAGGCCGATCGCGGGAAGAACTCGTACCAGGCGCTGCAGCGTGCCCGCTCGGGGTCGACGTCGACGGCGTAGTCGGGGCTGGTGGCCGCGGGCTCGCGGTCGAGATGACGGTGCGACAGCTCGGCCCAGGCGTCGTCGTGGAGGACATCGATGTCACCGTCGGTCACGGCGGCGAGCAGTCGTTCGAGGGTGGCGACGTCGTCGCCGTCTGCCGGGCCCAGTCGCGCGTCGGCGAGC
>JAUHYJ010000266.1 GCA_030425785.1 Acidimicrobiia bacterium
GACCCTCACCGCGCCAAAAGGCGTCGTCACCAGGACGCTCTCGCGCGCAAGGACGCGCCGCTCGACCCGGCGCCGACGCAAACCGAAGGTCGTCGTGTGTCGAAAGATGGCCTCCTCGACCGCCGGACCATCCTCGATGGCGGCCAGCACCTGCAAGGCCTGCCCGGGCCGCCCCTTCTTCATCAGGACGGGGGTCAGGCTCGCGTCCAGGGCGCCGGCCTCGAGCAAGCGCTCCACCGCCACCGCCAGGTGCTCCGGGCTCTGATCATCAATGTCAGCCTCGAAGACCCAGACCTCATCCCGCTCCTCGGCGGCCACCGCTTCATCCGGCCGATCGACCAGGAAGCAGCGCAGGATGTTCGGCCGCCCATCCGGGTTGGTCTCGCGCCCCCCGGCGCCGATGCCGACCCCCGCCAGCTCTCCCGCCGGCATGGGGCCGAAGCTCTCCGCCACCTCGGCCAGGATCGCCGCCGCCGTCGGCGTGACCCGCTCGGGACCATCGCCCACCGGCCGAACAGGAGCGCCGACCTCCGCGAGCAGCGCCATCACCGCCGGCGCTGGCAAGGGCACCGCCCCGTGATCGCAGTGGACCACGCCTCCGCGCAGCGGAAAAGCCGAGCAGCTCGCCGCCGCGATGCCCAGGCGCTCGAATGCGTAGGCCGCGTCGACGATGTCCACGAGAGCATCATCCGCGCCGACCTCGTGGAAGTGAATCTCATCGATGCCGCAGCCGTGAACCGCCGCCTCGGCCCGCGCCAGGCGCGTGAAGATGGCGCCGGCCCGCTCGCGCACCGACTCGGAGAGCGCGCTCGCCCCGCGAATCTTCTCCAGCACATCCGGGAGATGCCGCGCCGGTCGCGATATCTCCTCGAGCTCGACCCGCAGGCGCCGGGCGGCGAAGCCGTTACGGAGCACGGCCTCCTCCCGGAGATGAACGCCGGCCAGATCGAGGCCCGCGAGGACCTCGCGCAGCTCATCGAGGTCGAGGCCGAGGTCGAGGAAGGCGCCGAGGATCATGTCGCCGGCGGCGCCGCCGACGAGGTCGAAGTGAGCGCGGCGGCTCACGAAGTCTGCTCGCGGATGCGGTCGATCAGCTTGCTGGTGGAGAAGCCATCGACGTGACCCAGATAGCGGACCTCGGCGCCGACCTCGGCGACCGCAGCGCTCTCCGGGTAGCTCTTGCCTTCGTACTCGGCGCCCTTGGCGTAGATCGCCGGCCGCACGAAGCGCAGGGCTTCGCCGGCGTTGTCTTCTTCGAAGGCGAAGGCGGCGTCCACGGGCTTCATCGCCGCCATCATCGTCAGCCGCACGTCCTCGGGCAGGATCGGCCGCTTCGGCCCCTTGAGCCGGCGGATCGAAGCGTCGCTGTTGAGCGCCACGACCAGGGCGTCGCCGTGGGCGCGGGCCTCAAAGAAGACGCGCACGTGCCCCGGGTGGAGCAAGTCGAAGCAGCCGTTGATGAAGACCACGCGCAGGCCGCGGGCCCGCGCCTCTTCGAGGAAGGCGGCGGTCTCTTCGCGGCCGCGCCGCAAGGCGGCGATCGGGTCGGCGGCGGGCTCGCTCAAGCGCCCTTCTCCGGGGCCTCCGCCGTCTCGAAGATGCCGGCCACCGGGTAGATCTCTTCGAGGAAAGGCACCTCGAGGTAGGCGAAGTAAATCGCGATCCCGCGGTCATCGATCTCTTCGTTGTCCGCCTTGACCTTCTCGATCGACTCCTTGACCTTCTCGAGCTCGAGCTTCTCGACCCAGTCGAAGTCTTCGACGAATCCGCCCTTGTGCTCGATCTCCCAGGCGTCGAGGAAGGCGATGATCATGTCGCCGCGGCGGGCGAGCCAGCCCTGGAAGAGGCTGCGCTTGTCCTTCGGTACCGAGATGATCACCGCGATGTCGTTGCGGACGAGCTGCCACGGGACCGTGACGTGGACCCCCTTGGCGGGTCGGAGCGAGTCGGGGTCGGTGCCCTCGTCGAGGGCGCGGATCTCGTCGGCCCAGACACCGGTGGCCGACACGACACAGCGGGCAGGGACGTCGAACGTCTCGCCCGTCAGGTGGTCGCGGACCACGGCGCCGACGACCGGGCCGGCGTCGTCGCCGAGGACATCGACGACCTCGCACCGGTTCACGACGACGGCGCCGTGCGTCGCCGCGGTGCGCGCCACGGCCAGGGTGAGGCGCGCGTCGTCGGCCTCGGCGTCGTAGTAGACGAACCCCGACGACAGCCGGTCGGCGGGCAGCGTGGGGCAGTGCGCGAGCGCCTCGTCGGCCGTGAGGTGTCGGTGGCGCCGACCGATTCGCAGGCCGCCGGTCAGGTCGTACATCCACAGTGCCGAGCGCAGCGCCTTCGCGATCTTCTTCGAGACCGGCCCGTCCTTCGTGAGCACCGGGATCAGGAACGGCAGCACGCCGACGAGGTGGGGCGCGTTCCGCAGCAGCCGCTGGCGCTCGTGCAGCGCTTCGTACACCAGCCGCACGTCGCCCTGTTGCAGGTACCGCAGACCGCCGTGGACCAGCTTTGACGACTTCGACGAGGTCCCGGCGGCGAGATCGTCGCGCTCGACGAGGGCCACCGACAGCCCACGCGCGGCCGCGTCGAGCGCGACCCCGCATCCGGTGATGCCCCCGCCGATCACCAGCACGTCGAACGGATCGTCGGCCGGGCGCGTACGCAGCGCATCGAGCATCTCGGCCCGTCGAAAGGGTCGTGCCCGCAGCGCCACGCCGCCGAGCCTAGGACGCGAGGGCGTCGCCGTCTCGATCGCCACAGCGACCGTGACCCGACCGCCGAGGCCGTCGTCGGCCGGGCGCGACGGTCGCGCGCAGCGAACACATCCCGTTCACACGTGACCCCTGGCGCGCGTCGGAGCGAGGTTCTAAGGTCCAGCGACGTGGTGGCGCGCGCACGGCGGGCGTGTGGCGACACACCAGTGCAAGTCCGGGACAATGCGGAGGCGACGTGTCAGTACACGAATTTGAGTGGCGAATGCTGGGGGCCTGCCGCGGGCTCGACGCGGGGATCTTCTACCCCGAGCGAGACGACGACGCGGAGATCGCCAAGCAGGTGTGCGCCGAGTGCAGCGTGCAGCAGGCGTGTCTCGACTACGCGCTCACCAAGCGTGAGAAGTCGGGGGTGTGGGGCGGCGCGACCGAACGCGACCGGCGACGCATCCTGCGCCAGCGCCGTCGCAGCGCCTGACCCGCTCGTCGGCGACCGCGGCGCCGCCCGCACGGATCCGTCCTCGGGCCAGAGCGATGCGAGCGATTAGCCTGCCCGGCGTGACGACCCTCGACGACCTCGGTGGCTGGCCGGCGCTCCTGTCGGCGCTGCTCGACCGCAACCACTTGACCGCCGACCAGGCCCGCGCGGCGATGTCGACGATCCTGGCCGGGGATGCCACGCCGGCCCAGCTGATCGGGTTCGTGGTCGCACTGCGGGCCAAGGGCGAGAGCGCCGCCGAGCTGTCCGGTCTCCTCGACGCGGTGCTCGAGAACGCCGCGATCGTGCCGCTGACCGACGACCAGCGGGCTTCGACCGTCGACATCGTCGGCACGGGTGGCGACCACTCGCACTCGATCAACGTGTCGACCATGGCGGCGATCGTCACCGCCGCCGCCGGCGTGCCGGTGTGCAAGCACGGCGCGCGCAGCGCCTCGTCGAAGTGCGGCACCGCCGACGTGCTCGAAGAGCTCGGTGTCGCGATCGAGCTCACACCGGAGGGGGTCAAGCACTGCGTCGACACCGCGGGCATCGGGTTCTGCTTCGCACCGGCGTTCCACCCCGCATTCCGGTTCGCTGCGCCCTCGCGCCGCGAGATCGGCATCCCGACCGTGTTCAACCTGCTCGGGCCGATGGCGAATCCCGGGCGCGTCCGCCGTCAGGTGATCGGCGTCGCCAATGGCGCGTTCGCCGAGCGGATGGTCGAGACCCTGCACTCGCACGGCTCCATCCACTCGTGGGTCGTCCACGGCGGCGGCCTCGACGAACTGAGCACCACCACGATCAGCCAGGTCACCGAGCTGCGCGACGGCGAGATCCGCCACTTCGAGGTCGATCCCACCACGCTCGGGCTCGAGCGGGCGCGCAACGACGACCTGGCGGGCGGCCTCCCGCCCGAGAACGCGGCCGCCGTTCGCAGCGTGCTCGAGGGCACCGCCGGTCCGCACCGCGACATCGTCGTGCTCAACGCCGGTGCCGGCCTCGTCGTCGGCGGGGTCGTCGACGACCTCGCGGCGGGCGTCGAGCGGGCGGCAGCCGCGATCGACTCGGGTGCCGCTGCCGACACGCTCGAGCGGTTCGTGGCGGCGTCGCAGGAAGCCGCGGGCTGAGTCGGTGACGGCCGCGGCGTGGGCGATCCGTGTGCCGGCATCGTCGGCCAACCTCGGCCCCGGGTTCGACGTCCTCGGGATGGCGCTGTCGCTGCACGCCGAGGTCGGCACCGGTGCGGCGCCCGACGACGGACTCGCGGTCGACGATCACCATCCGGCCTCGATCGCGTTCCGTCGGCTCGGTGGCGTCGGCGACCTGTGGGTGCGATCGCCGATCCCGATGGGACGCGGGCTCGGGTTCTCGGGCTCGGTCCGAGTCGGGGGAGCGGTGGCTGCCGTCGTCCAGCGGGACGGTCCGCAGGCGCTGAGCGACGACGGCGTCGTGCGTGAGGTGCTCGACACGACCGCCGATCTCGAAGGGCACGCCGACAACGTGGCACCCTCGCTCTACGGCGGCATCGTCGCGTGCGCCGACGGTGTCGTGCAGCGGGTGCCGCTCGCGTTCGACCCGGCCATCGTCGTCTGGATCCCCGACGGTACGACCACCTCGACCGATGCGTCGCGTGCCGCGCTGCCCGGCTCCGTGCCGATGGCGGATGCGGTGTTCAACCTCGGTCGGGTTGCGTCGTTCGTGGCGGCGTGTGCCAGCGGCGACCACGGGGCGCTCCGCCGCGCCACCGAGGATCGCCTGCACCAGCCGAACCGATTGGCGGCGACCCCGGTCTGTGCGGCCGCGCTCGACGCGGCGCTCGATGCCGGCGCCTGGGCGGCATGGCTGTCGGGGAGCGGGCCGACGGTCGCGGCGATGTGCGAGCCGAGCGTCGCCGACGAACTCGCCGCAGCACTCCCGGCCGACGCGCACACCAAGGTCCTCCACATCGACCACGAAGGAGCCGTCGTCGTCAGCTCGTGACGTCGTCGGTCGACGTCACCCGCTGACGACACTCGCCGACGACGCGCACTACCGTGCGCGCCATGGTCGCCATCGACGAGGTCATCGCCCGATTCGATCCGGACGATCCCGGGTTCATCGCCGACCCGTACCCGGCCCTCGACGCCATCCGCGAGGCCACCCCGATCTTCCGCGACGAGCGAACCGGCCGCTGGATGGTCACCCGCTTCGCCGACGTCCACGATGCGCTGCGCGATCGCCGTCTCGGGCGCGCTTACGTCCACCGGTACACGCACGACGAGTTCGGGAGGCCCGAGCCCGACCCCCGGTGGCATCGCTTCCACGAGCACGAGCAGTGGTCGCTGCTGAGCCTCGAGCCGCCGGATCACACTCGGCTCCGCCGGCTCGTCTCGAAGGTGTTCAACCCCGACCGCCCGTTCGACACCGGCAACCGGGAGCAGGACGACGAGACCTACGACGGCTCGAAGCCGCCGGCGGAGGCGTACGCGAAGGCACGCCTGATCGCCCTGCTGCAGATGACCTCGCCCGGCGCCCCGATGGTGTACTACGGCGACGAGGCCGGTCTCTGGGGCTC
>JAUHYJ010000267.1 GCA_030425785.1 Acidimicrobiia bacterium
CCGATGTCGAGTTCGCGGCCTCGTAGAACGACTCGGCGGTGATCTCACCGTCGATGGTCTCGGCGATCTGGGTGAAGCCCACGTACGCCGCCCACGTGCCCATGCCACCCAGGCTGTTGTAGTCGAGGCCGTCGCCGGCGAGGCCGGCTGCCTCGAGCGCCCCGCGGTACTCGTCCCACGGCGCGGTCGAGATGTCGGGGTACATGCCGACGACGATGTTGCCGTCGGTGGCCTCCTCGGCACCGGCCGCGGACACCGAGTTGAGGTTGCCCTGCGGGCCGTACTGCTGGGCATCGGTCCCCGACTGCGCCCACGCGGTGTTCCACGTGATGAACGGCGTCTCGGAGATGATGCTGATCACGCAGTCGGCGTCGGTGGTCGCCTGCGCGACCTCGGCCGAGTAGTCCTGCGCCGTCGGCGGGAGGATGATCGTGTTGCCGAAGCTCATGCCGAGCGCGGCGATCGCGTTCTCCATCGGCGGGATGAACACCTGCGCGCCGTCGATGATCACGGCGTTGATGCTCGTGCAGCCGTCGTCGACGGCCTTCTTCACCGCACCGACCGCGTACATCGGCTGGTTCCCGATGTTGAACGAGTACGGGTTGCTGAGCTCGGACGGGGTGATCGGGCAGCACGCACCGAACCAGGTGATGCTCGACTCGGCGATGACGGGCACGATGCTCTCCGCGAAGAACGTGAACGATCCGACGATCGACACCATCCCCTCGTCGACGGCCTGGCGAGCACACGTCGTGGCGACCGCGGGGTCGAACTGCTCGTCGCAGACCGTGACCTCGAGCGGTCGACCGCCGATGCCGCCACGCTCGTTGATGTAGTCGGCGTAGAGGTTCGCGGTGTTGGCGATGTTCTCGTAGGTCGGACCGGCCGCGTTCAGCGTGGTGACGGTCATCACCTTCAGCGGTTCGCCGGTCGGCTCCTCCGTCGCGTCGCCCTCGGCGGGCTCCTCGGCGTCAGCCGGTTCCTCGGCGTCGGCGGGCTCCTCGGCGTCGGCTGGTTCGTCGGCGGCAGCCGGTTCCTCGGCCGGCGTCTCGGCCGGTTCGTCCGAGTCGTCGTCGTCACCGCCGCACGCCGCCGCCGTGAAGGCGACGACCGTGAGCAGTGCGAGACCGCGGCGCCAACGGCGCGAGGCCGTCGAGCGCGAGTCGTGCGAATGAGACGTCATGTGTTCCCCCAGTGATGTCGTGGTGACGGTCGGGCGGCCGTCACGATGTACCACGTCATCTCAGCACAAGACATCCGATGTTCGCCATTCGGCCGACGCGCCGGTCGCATTCGGGTGAGCGGCGACGTCGGCGCCCGGGTCGGTGTCCAGGATCAGGGAACATGCTGCTTCCCGAGTTGGCGCTCCGGTTGGATCGGGCCGTCGAGGCGTGCCTACGATCCCCGGCGAACCAGGCCATCGCTCTGATGTTTCCAGGGTGCGAGGCACGACGGTTCACCGGGGAGATCACCGGGCGAGAAGGGGAACGATGAACGAGATCATCAGGTTCGCACTGTTGGGGCTGGGCGTCGGGGCGCTCTACGCCTTCGCGTCGCAGGGCCTGATCGTCATCTACCGCGGCACCGGGGTCCTCAACTTCTCGCTCGGCGCGACCGCCATCGCCGGCGTGTACATGCAGTGGGAACTCCAGTACGAGCAGGGCTGGCCGTTCCTGGCCGCGGCGCTCGTCGGCATCGCGCTGTCGGCGCTGCTCGGCGTCCTCACCCACTGGGTGATCATGCGGCCGCTGCGGCGAGCGAGCACGCTCATCCGCGTCATCGCGACCCTCGGCGTGCTCGTCACCATCCAGGCCGGTGTCGTCATCCGATACGGCTCGAACGCCCGCCAGGTCGACAGCTGGCTCCCGACCGACCGCGTGACGTTGTGGTCCGACGTGTCGATCACGGCCGACCGGCTGATCCTGCTCGCGATCTCGTCGGTGTCCGCCGCACTGCTGTGGCTGCTGTTCCGGTCGAGCCAGTTCGGGCTCCAGACCGAGGCGGTGTCCGAGAGCGAGCGGTCGGCGTCGGCGGTCGGCATCTCGGTCAACCGGGTCGCCGTCCTGAACTGGGCGCTCGGCTCCGCGATCGCGGCGGCCGCCGGCATCCTCGTGATCCCGATCATCACGCTGCAGCCGACGGCGATGACGTCACTCGTGCTGGCGGCCCTCGCCGCCGCCCTGGTCGGCGACTTCCGGTCGTTCCCCGTCGCCACCGCGACCGGGCTCGCGCTCGGTATCGGGCAGACGCTCGTCGGCCGCTACGCCGACCAGCCGGGCCTCGGGCCGTCGCTGCCGTTCCTGCTCATCATCGTCTTCCTCGTGTTCCGCGGCCGCTCGTTGCCCCAGCGCGACCACTTCCTCGAGGAGCTGCCGAAGATCGGCAACGGTCGCATGTCGTGGGACTGGATGGTCTTCGGTTCCGGCGTGATCGTGTTCCTGATGCTCACCAAGCAGGCCAAGTGGATCGACGCCCTGACCGTGTCGCTCTGCGTGGCGATCATCCTGCTGTCGATCGTCGTGCTCACCGGCTACGCCGGTCAGCTCTCGCTGGCCCAGTACTCGATCGCCGGGTTCGGTGCCTACGTCGCCGGACGGCTGGTCGCCGTGTTCGAGATCCCGTTCCTGCTCGGAATGGCCGCCGGCGTGCTCGCCGCCGTGCCGCTCGGCATCGTGTTCGGGCTCCCGGCGGTCCGGACCCGCGGCATCAACCTCGCGATCGTCACCCTCGGTCTCGGCACCACGATCGAGCTGATGCTGTTCCGCAACCGCGAGTACACCGGCGGGGTGCAGGGCACCCAGGTCGGCAACCCGACGATCTTCGGGTACGACATCGGCTCGATCACCCATCCCGAGCGGTACGGCATCTTCGTGCTGATCATGGCGCTCATCACGGTCGTGATCGTCGCCAACGTCCGCCGCGGCCGCAGCGGGCGCCGCCTCATCGCCGTGCGCACGAACGAGCGCGCCGCGGCGGCGCTCGGCATCGACGTCATGGTCGCCAAGCTGTTCGCCTTCTCGTTCGCCTCCGCGATCGCGGCTCTCGGCGGCATCCTGCTCGCGTTCCGGCTCAGCTCGATCAGCTACCAGTCGTTCTCGTCGTTCACCTCGATCACCTACGTCGGCATCGCCCTCGTCGGTGGTGTCGGCTACCTGCTCGGCGCCTTCGTCGGCTCGACCATGGCGACCGCCGGCTTCACCCAGGAAGTCCTCGAGTCGACGTGGGACGGCGTCGGCCGGTGGATCCAGCTGATCAGCGGCATCGCGATCCTGCTGATCGTGCTGCAGAACAAGGACGGTGTCGTCTCCGAATGGGCCGAGGGCTACAAGGTCCTCAAACGCGCGAAGAAGTGGGGCCGGCCGTACTTCATTCGACTCGGCGACGTCGCGGACACCGACACCGAACACCACGCCAACGTGCCGCCGCGGCATCTCGTCGCCGACGAGCTGACGGTGCAGTACGGCGCGGTCACCGCCGTCGACCGGGTCTCGTTCCAGCTCGCACCGGGTCGGGTCACCGGCCTGATCGGCCCGAACGGCGCCGGCAAGACGTCGCTCATCGATGCTCTCAGCGGGTTCACGTCGGCCAGTGGACGGGTCCTGCTCGACGACCACGACCTGTCGAGCGCGTCGCCCACCAAGCGCGCCCGCGCCGGCGTCGCCCGGTCGTTCCAGTCGCTCGAGCTGTTCGAGGACTCGACGGTGTTCGAGAACATCAGCGTCGCTGCCGACCCGCAGGACTTCCGCTCGTACCTGCGTGACCTCGTCTGGCCGGTCAACCCGCCGTTCCCGCCCGAGGTCGTCCGCGCGATCCGCGAGTTCCAGCTCGACCACGACCTCCACCGCGACGTGCGCGACCTGTCGTACGGCAAACGCCGGCTGTTGGCGATCGCACGAGCGGTCGCCATGCACCCGAGCGTGCTGCTGCTCGACGAACCCGCCGCCGGGCTGAGCTCACGCGAGAGCGCCGAGCTCGGCCGGGTCGTCCGGCGGCTCGCCGACGAGTGGGGCATGGCGATCCTCGTCGTCGAGCACGACATGAACTTCGTCATGGAGGTCTGCGACGACGTGATCGTCCTCGACTTCGGCAGGCTCATCGCGTCCGGCAGCCCGGACGAGATCCGCACGAACCCGGCCGTCGTCGCCGCCTACCTCGGCGACATCGACTACGAGGAGGCCGCCGAGCTCCAGGCCGCGGCCGTCCCGGGGGGTGGATCATGACCGCGCTGGTGAACGCACCGCTGCTCGAGACCCGGCTGCTGAAGGCCGGCTACCTCGGCCGCGAGGTCGTCCAGGCGATCAACATCCACGTCGAGCGCGGCGAGGTCGTGTGCCTGCTCGGCCCGAACGGCGCCGGCAAGACCACGACCCTGCTGACCGTCGCCGGCGAGCTCGAGCCCGTCGACGGCATCGTGCTGTTCAGCAACGTGCCGACCTTCACCCCGATGTACCAGCGCGTGCGACACGGGATCGGTCTCGTCACCGAGGACCGGCTGGTCTTCACCAAGATGTCGGCCCGCGACAACCTGCGCATCGGCGGCGGCGACGTCGACCGGGCGCTCGAGTTGTTCCCCGAGCTCGAACCGCGGCTGTCCGTGCGCGGCGGCATGCTCTCCGGTGGCGAGCAGCAGATGCTCGCCCTCGCCAGGGCGCTGAGCCGCGACCCCGACCTGCTCCTCGCCGACGAGCTCTCGCTCGGTCTCGCCCCGAAGATCGTCGACCGGCTGCTCGGAGCGGTCCGCACCGCCGCCGACGTGCACGGCACCGGCGCACTCATCGTCGAGCAGCACGCCCGCAAGGCGCTCAAGTACTCCGACCGGATGTACCTGATGGCGCGCGGCAAGATCCTGCTCGAGCTGCCCTCGGCCGAGGCGCTCGAACGACTCGACGAGATCGAGGACGCCTATCTCGCCGGCACGTCCGAGACCGAGGAAGACCACATCGAGCGCAAGCGCCGCTTCGACAAGCGCAAGGCGTGGCGACGCCAGCGGGTGCGCGAGCGCGAGCTCGCCCGGCTGAGCGGCCGGATCATCTCGACACGACGACCAGAAGACGACGACTACTACTTCGACGCCGAACAGCAGCGTCGCGAGTGGGCACAACAGATCAGGAGGTCCTGACGATGGGGTACCGCACCGCCGAGCTCCCACCCGTCGAACTCGACGAGTTCGACAAGATCCCGTTCTTCCAGCGGATGAAGATGCTCCAGCTCCACTGGGTCGAACACGGCTTCGGCACGCCCAAGCAGACGAGCACCTTCTACGCGTGGAAGATCTTCTTCTACGGCTTGTTCGGGCTGATCATCTGCGGCGCGTTCACCGCCGGGCTCGAGTTCAACGACATCGGCGGCTGGTGGGACGAACCGATCCTGTACCAGAAGCTCATGGTGTGGACGATCCTGCTCGAGATCCTCGGGCTGGCCGCCACGTGCGGCCCGATGGCGTTCCACTTCGATCCACCGATCGGAGGGGTCCTCTACTGGTGGCAGCAGGACACCCTGCGCGTGCCGCCGTACCCGCGCTACCTCGCGTTCACACGCGGCAGCCGGCGCACGCCGTGGGACACGGGGCTGTACAAGCTGATCGTCTTCTGGCTGATCATGATGCTGTTCCTGTCGGGCGAACCGATCGACGGGCTCCCCGACGGACGGGCGGGCGTGATGCCCCAGTGGGCATGCCTCGTCTACGCCGGGCTGATCATCGCGATGGGGCTGCGCGACAAGGTCGTGTTCCTGTCGGC
>JAUHYJ010000268.1 GCA_030425785.1 Acidimicrobiia bacterium
CAGGGCCTGCTCGATCCGCTCGACGGTGCGTTTCGGTGGCATGCCGAGCGAGTTGCCGTCGAGGTAGGCGAGGTCGGGGTCGGCCACGACGAACTCGTCCCGCCACCGCACGAGCGGATCGTCGCGGTCGAGTTCGGCGGCACGATCGAGGAGGCGGGCGGTCAGCCGGGCGTCCGGGTTCATCGCGGCCTGGCTCATCCCGTCACTCTGCCAGGCCGACGAAGCTCGCGTGGCGGACGAAGCCCACGTTGGTGAACTCCGCGATGTCGACGACCGCGGTCAGCACAGGCTCGACCCATGTCGCTCCCCGCCGATACGCGGCGGGCGGTTCCGGGTCGAAGGGACACTCGCCGGTCGCCAGCTCGCGCAGTCGTGCCCCGAGCAGTTCGAGGGTCGGCTGGTCGAAGCCGGTGCCCACACCGCCCGCGAATGCGAGCCGATCCCCGTCCGGGCGACCCACCAGCAGCGCCCCGAACGTCGTCGAGCGGTTGCCGGTGCCGGCCGTGAAGCCGCCGATCACGACCTCGACGCGCCGGCGATGCTTGATCTTGCGCCAGTTCGGTGATCGTGTGCCGGGCGTGTACGAGCTGTCGAGGCGCTTCGCCATCACGCCTTCGAGGCCGGCGTCGCCGGTCGCACGGACCAGCGCGGCACCGTCGCTGACCTGGTGGCTCGGCACGATCCAGGCCTCGCCCGGTTCGACGACCTGTTCGAGTAGCCGCCGTCGGTCGGTGTAGGGCAGCCCGATCGTGTCGTGATCGTCGATGCGGAGCACGTCGAACGCCTGGAACACGGCCGGTCGCCGGTGCTGCTGCATCAGCTCGAACCGCGGGACGCCCTCGTCGTCGAACACCACCAGCTCGCCGTCGATGATCGCGGTGTCGGCGTGGACGCCGGTCGCGAAGTCGACGAGCTCGGGGTAGCTCTCGGTCACCTCGCGGCGGCTCGTCGACTGGAGTCGTACGGTGCCACCCGACACGAACGCCACGGTGCGGTAGCCATCCCACTTCACCTCGTACGCCCACCGCTCGTCGTCGTGCGGGAGCGAACCCAGGGTCGCCTTCATCGGAGCCACGGGGAACCAGAGCGGCATGCGAGCTCCGGTCAGCGGCGCGGGAGATGCGACGACAACACGCCCTGCTCGACCAGGTCGGCGATGTGGGCGTCGTCGTACCCGAGCACGTCCCGCAGGATCTCGGCGTTGTCCTCGCCCCGGTAGCGCGGCTCGCCGTGCACGCCGACATCGGGCGCGTCGCTGAACTTCCACGGCGCGTTCGGTACGCGGAACGTGCCGCCGCCCCGGTCGTTCACCTCGACGACGGCCGCACGCTCGTCCGCCCAGTCGCTGTCGCTGACCTCGCGCACGGACCGGATCGCACCGACGGCGAGCCGGTACTTCGAGCAGATCGCCTCGAGCGCCTCGACGTCCGGAACGGTTGCCGCGAACTCGGCGATCGCGTCCTCGAGCACGTCGAGGTGTTCGAGCCGTCCGGCGACCGTGGCGAACCGCGGATCGTCGAGGAACTCGGGCCGCCCGATCGCTCCGACGTACATCTCGAAGTTGCCGTTCGGCGCCGGGTGGCCGGCGATCGCGGCGGCGCTGCCGTCGGCCAGCGTGACCACCGGCTGGTCGTGGTTCCCGAAGCTGCGGACCCAGTTCGGGTCGATGTCGCCGTCGTACAGCTCGTCGTGGGTGTGCTCGTTGACGTAGAGCATCACCTGCGCCATCGCCACGTCGATCGCCTGGCCGCGCCCCGTGCGCTCGCGCTGGTACAGCGCGGCGAGGATCCCGGCGGCCGCGTCGAGCGACGTGTAGACGTCGGCATGGCTGTGCCGGTCGGTGCGGTACACGCCGTCGCGGCCGTGGTCGCCCTGCGACTTGGTGAGCCCGGTCTCGGCCTGTACGACGGGTGCGTACGCGCGGCGGCTTCGCCACGGCCCGGTCTGGCCGTAGCCGGTGATCGACGCGTAGATGATGCGTGGGTTCACGGCCGCGAGGGCGTCGTACGACAGCCCGAACTTGTCCATCACGCCCGGTCGGAAGTTCTCGACGACGATGTCGCTCTGCGCGACGAGGGCGAGCGCGATCTCGGTGGCCTCGGGCCGGCCGAGATCGAGGCTGATCGATCGCTTGCCGGTGTTCTGCTGGGCGTAGTAGCTCGGCATCGAGTTGCGGCGCGGCTGGGAGAAGCGGGTGACGTCGCCGGCGGGCGGCTCGACCTTGATGACCTCGGCCCCGAGGTCGGCGAGCATGCGGGTGCAGTGCGGACCCGACAGCACCCGGGTGAAGTCGAGCACTCGCAGGCCCGCCAGTGGTGTGTTGCCCGCAGCGCCTCCAGCCATCCTCCCATCGTGACACTTCCGGCCGGGCGTGCTGAAGTGGTGCGATGACCCGTGACCTGCTGACGATGATGGGTGTGTGGCGCCGAGCTGAGTCGCCGTGTGCTCGGGGCGTGCGATGACCGATCACCTGCCGACCTATGACGAGTTGCCGCGTCGAGCCGGGCTGCCGTCCGCCTGGGACGTCTGGGGAGAGGTCGGGGGTGAGCCGGACGTGCTGGGCTGCCTGAACCTGGTCACGGCCGAGCACGCCGTCCGGGCCGCCCGTCTCGTCGAGCGCGGCACGACCTTCCCACTCAATTGGTCGATGGGGTTGCCCGACCCGCCGTTGTTCGGCCGCGAACCGTTCGCGCACCGCGTCGTCGGTCGTCCGTCCGGCACGAGCCAGGACGACGTGCTCGACAACTGGAACACCCAGTCGTCGAGCCAGTGGGACGGCTTCCGTCACATCCGCCACCCGGCCGCCGCCGACCGCGAGCCCGGAACCGGTCACTTCGGCGGCGTCGACGACATCGACCACGGCATCGACCACTGGGCGCGGCGCGGGATCGTCACCCGCGGCGTCCTCGCCGACGTCGGGCGGTGGCGAGAGGCCGAGAGTCGACCGCTGCGGTACGACGCACCCGACCCCGTGACCGGCGACGAACTGCTGGCGTGTCTCGACGCCCAAGGCACCGAGGTGCGCCCCGGCGACGTGCTGCTCGTGCGGTTCGGCTGGATCAGCTGGTACCTCGGCCAGGACGAAGCCATGCGCCGCCGGCTCGCCGACCCGGCCACGTTCGCCTCGGCCGGCTTCCACCCGGGCGAGGACACACCACGCACCTTGTGGAACCTCCACGTGGCCGCGGTCGCGTGCGACAACCCGGGTGTCGAGATCTGGCCGCGCGGGTCGCACCTCGACGACGACACCGTGGCCGAGATCCGCGACGACCCGCATCGGATCCACGAGGTGTTCGCCCACGCGATCCTGCTGCCGATGCTCGGGATGCCGCTCGGCGAGATGTTCTTCTTGGACGACCTCGCCGCCGACTGTGCGGCGGACGGCCGCTACGAGTTCATGTTCACGTCGGCGCCGATCCAGCTGCCCGCCGGCGTGGCGAGCCCACCGAACGCGTTGGCGATCAAGTAGCGCCGCGCCGGCGTCGTGTCAGAAGACGCCGTCGGTGAGGGTGTACCAGTCGATCGGCCCGAGTGCGGCCAGGATCAGGCCGCCGCCGGCGATCGAGATGTTCTTCATGAACTGGGCCTGCTCGACCTGCTTGGTCTGCGGGTCGGTCTCCTCCCAGAACTTGTGCATCACGACGGCGAAGATCACCATCAGCACGGCGATGAGCAAGCCGGCCAGGTCCATCAGGATGCCGAGCACGACGGCGAGCCCGCCGAGCAGCATGCACACGCCGGAGATCTGCACCATCAGCTTCGCGTTCGGCACCTTCTTGTACTCGGCGTACTGCGCCGACGCCTCGGTCGCCGTCAGGTGCCCGATGCCCGAACCGATGAGCACCAGGCTGAACAGCAGCCGCCCGAGCCAGAACACTTCTTCCCGCATGATGGAAACCCCTCTTGTCGATGTGCGTGGACGTGCATGCACGTTGATGCGTGCACGTGGTGCGTGCGCGTCACGATAGGCGAGATCGTTGTGCGCGCACGTGATTCGGGTCGGCCGAGCGTGATCAGATGCCGTCGGCCGCGTCCGCCGCGTCGTCGTCGCCGGTGAGCCCCTTCGGCAGGGTGGCGAAGATCGGCGGCGGTTCGCGCCACGGGTCGGCGTCGCCGTCCATGGCGGCGGCGATCGCCGCCCACACCCGCTCGGGGGTGCACGGCATGTCGATGTGACGTACGCCGAGGTGCGACACGGCGTCGATCACGGCGTTCTGGATCGCCGGTGTCGACCCGATCGTCGACGCCTCGCCGATGCCCTTCGCGCCGAGCACGTTGCGCGGCGAGGGCGTCTCGGTCGAATGGACCTCGAAGCTCGGCATCTCGGCCGCCGACGGCAGCCCGTAGTCGGCGAAATTCGACGTGATCGGGTTGCCGTCGTCGTCGTAGCGGACCTCCTCGTACAGCGCCTGACCGATGCCCGACCCGATGCCGCCGTGCTGCTGGCCCTCGAGCAACAGCCGGTTGACGACGGTGCCCGCGTCGTCGACGGCGACGTGGCGGATCACCCGGGCGCGACCGGTCTCGGTGTCGACCTCGACGGCGGAGATGTGGGCACCGAACGGGAACGACGGGCCGTCGGCGTGGTAGATCGTGTCGGCCGCGAGGGGCTCCTCGTCGAGCTCGATCGCCTTGGCGGCCAGGTCGCCCCACGACAGCGCGTTGGCCGGCACGCCGGCCACGCCGATCGTGCCCTGGTCGACGTCGACGACGATGTCGGCCTCGTCGGCTTCGAGCAGCCGGGCGGCGAGCGAACGCGCCCGCTCGACGACGAGCTTCGTCGCCTCGCTGACCGCGGAGCCGCCGAGCTGCAGCGAGCGCGATCCTCCGGTGCCGCCACCCTGGGGGACGCGGTCGGTGTCGCCGTCGACGAGGCTGATCCGGTCGACGGGGATGCCGGTCTGGGCGCTGACGAGCATCGCGTAGGTCGTCTGGTGGCCCTGGCCGTGCGAGAGCGTGCCGCAGTACATCGTGGCCGTGCCGTTGGGGTGGATCTCGAGCTTGCCGAACTCGGGGCTGGCGCCGCCGCCGGTGATCTCGACGTAGGTGGCGACGCCGATGCCCAGTTGCAGGGTGTCGCCGTGGTCGCGACGGCGCTGCTGCTCCGCTCGCAATTCGTCGTAGCCGATCAGCTCGGCCGCGGTGTGCAGGGGCAGCCGGTAGCGCCCGCTGTCGTACTCGTTGCCGGTGAGCGTCGTGAACGGGAAGACGTCGTCGGTGAGCAGGTTCTGCTCACGCAGCGTGATCGGGTCGATGTCGAGCTCACGGGCCGCCTGGTCGACGAGCCGCTCGAGCAGTGCCGTGGCCTCCGGCCGGCCGGCGCCGCGGTACGCACCGGTTGGCGGGGTGTTGGTCGCCGCCACCGCGACGTCGAAGTCGATGGCGGGGAAGTCGTAGGTGCCGTGCGACATGCGGCGCGTGCCACCGGGCAGCGCGGCGCCGATGCCCGGATAGGCGCCACCGTCGCCGACGAGCCGGACGCGCAGGCCCGTGAAGGTGCCGTCGCGGCGGCAGCCGAGCTCGGCGTACTGGACCTGGCTGCGGCTGTGGTCCTTGGCCTGCATGTCCTCGCTGCGGGTCGGGATCCAGCGCACGGGCCGCCCGAGTCGCTTCGCCGCCAGGACGACCACGGTGTACTCGTGCTGCATCCCCGCCTTGCCACCGAACCCGCCGCCCACCCGGGGCGTGATGAGGTGGAGGTCGGTGCGGGACAAGCCGGTCGCCCCGGCGATCGCC
>JAUHYJ010000269.1 GCA_030425785.1 Acidimicrobiia bacterium
CGACTACCTCGCCTACCTGCTCACCGCGCTCGGCATCGGCCTGTGCGTCTGGTGGCGACGCGAGGGCGACTTCGAGTACGACGCGCCGAGACCGAGCTTCGCTGCCCCATCAGCGGCGTCGCCCGATCCCGACCTCGCGGACGATCCTTCCCCGTGGTCGCTCGACGGCGATGCCCACGTGGTCGAGGACCGTGACGGGCGCGTCGTCGAGCACGACGTCGAGCACCTTGCCGCGCCTGCCGTGTTCGACCGCGAGGCGTCGTCAGGACCGCCGACGGTCACGGCCGGCCCGGACGAGCCCACCTGGCCGCCGGGCGGGGACGACACCGAACCCCGATAGCGTGGGCTGCCGCCCTATGTCAGTACTCGATGAGATCGTCAAGGCCTACGACATCCGGGGGACGGTGCCCGACCAGCTCGACGGCGAGGTCGCGCACGCTCTCGGTGTCGGCTTCGCGCGCTTCGCCGGCGCCGACCGGATCGTGGTCGCCCGCGACATGCGCCGTTCCGGCGAGGAGCTGGTGGCCGAGTTCGCCCGCGGGGTGCGAGAGCACGGCGTCGGGGTGATCGACCTCGGTCTCGGCTCGACCGACCTGCTCTACTACGCCGCCGGTGCACTCGATCTGCCGGGTGCGATGTTCACGGCATCGCACAACCCGGCGCAGTACAACGGCGTCAAGTTCTGCCTCGCCGGCGCCCGCCCCGTCGGTATCGACAGCGGTCTGGCGGAGGTCCGGGCGACCGCGTCGGCGGTCCTCGACGGTGTCGGCCCCCGCCCGACCGAGACCGCGGGTGGCTACGAGCGCCGTGAGCTGCTCGACGAGTTCGCGGACCACGTCGTGTCGTTCCTCGATCTCGATCAGGTCCGACCGTTGCGGGTGCTCGCCGACACCGCGAACGGGATGGGCGGCCTCGTCGTCCCGGCGGTGTTCGAACGCCTTCCCGACGTCGAGCTCGAGGTCATGTACGGCGAGCTCGACGGCACCTTCCCGAACCACCCGGCCGATCCGCTCCAGCCGGCCAACCAGGCCGATCTGCGCGGCCGCATGGCCTCGGGCGACTTCGATCTCGGTCTCGCGTTCGACGGCGACGCGGACCGCGTCTTCGTCGTCGACGAGCTCGGCGAGGGACTGAGCGGTTCGACGACCACCGCCCTGCTGGCGGCCTCGACCCTGCGCGCCGAGCCGGGAGCGACGATCCTGCACAACCTGATCTGCTCGCGGGCCGTCCCGGAGGTCGTCCGCGAGCTGGGCGGCGTGCCGATGCGCACCAAGGTGGGGCATTCGTACATCAAGCAGGTCATGGCCGACACCGGCGCGGCGTTCGGCGGCGAACACTCGGCGCACTACTACTTCGCCCGCAACTACCGGGCCGACTCCGGTCTCATCGCCACCATGCTCGTCATCGACGAGCTCAGCCGATCGGGTCAGCCGCTGTCCGTGCTCCGCAAGCCGTACGAGCGCTACGCCGCGAGCGGCGAGATCAACACCCAGGTCGACGACACGATGGCCGTGATCGAACGGATCAGCGACGAGTTCGCCGACCGCGACCAGGACCGCCTCGACGGGCTCAGCGTCGACTGCGGCACCTGGTGGTTCAACCTCCGCCCATCGAACACCGAGCCCCTCCTGCGGCTCAACCTCGAAGCCGTCGACCGGGCCGAGTGCGACGACCGCGTCGCCGAGATGCTCGCCCTGATCACGATCTGATCGCACCATCCGATCGCACGACCCGATCGCACCATCCGATCGCACCATCCGATCGCACGACCCGATCGCGCCTCGACCGACCGATACGCTCACGTCCGACACCGCACCCCGCGCTGCGCACCGCAAGGAGTCGCCATGGCCCTCGACCAGACACTGCTCGACATCCTCGTCTGTCCGGAGGACAAGGGCGAGCTGCACTACCTCGAGTCCGAGTCCGTGTTGTTCAACCCTCGCCTGCGTCGCACCTACGAGATCCGCGATGGCATTCCGGTGATGTTGGTCGAGGAATCGACCGCGGTGACCGATGAGGAATACGACCGGCTGATGTCGCTGGTCGCGCCCTCCTGATGTGACGATGACGTTACGATGCCTGCTGTGAACTCGCCGAACCGCTCCGAACGCCCACGTCGGGTGTCGCGCGTCGCGCTCGGCGCGGCCGCCGCGCTCCTCGCCGGTGCCGTCGCCGTCGTCCTGTCACCCGGTGCCGACTCGACCGTTCAGGCCATCGGCGAACCCCTCGGCGCGGGTGGCGAGTTCCACTCCGTCGCCCCCGAGCGCGTCTTCGACTCCCGCGAGGCCGACCTCGACGTGGCGCCGCTCGGCCGCAAGCCGAGCAGCGGCCCGAACGCCGACACCGTCTTCCAGGTACCGATCGTCGGCGTCGGCGGGCTGCCGGAGTTCACCGACGACGACGACGACGGCTTCGACGACAACGTGCTCGCCGTGGTGGCCAACGTCACCGTCGTCCAGCCGACCGCCGAGGGCTACCTCACGATGTATCCGAACGGTGAGACGCCGGGCACGACGTCGGTCCTCAACTTCAAGCCGTTCCAGAACATCCCGAACACGGCGATCCTGCGGCCGGGTCAGAACGGCGAGGTCAGCGTGCAACTCGTCACGCCCCTCGCCGACGGCGCGGCCGACGTGGTGATCGACATCTCCGGCTGGTTCTCGACCAGTTCGTACGACAACAGCGGTGCCCGCGTCGTCGCGATCGACCCGGTACGCATCTACGACTCCGCCCTCGACCAGTTCGGCGCGGCGACGCTGCGTACCGGTGCCAACGTCGAGATCCCGATCCGCGGCGCCCACGACGCCGACACCGGCGAGGACGAGGTCGTCCCGCTCGACCCGAACGTGGTCGGCGTCATCGTCAACCTGACCGGGGTCAACAGCTTCGCGGGCAGCATGCCGACCCACTTCGCGCTCGTCCCCGATGCGTTCTCGTCGGCGAACCCACCCTCGACCTCGAACCTCAATCTGGTGGTCGGCCAGACGCGCGCCAACCTGGCGATCCTGCCGGTCGGCGACGACGGGTCGATCCGGCTCTACAACCTCCAGGGCGAGGTCCGTGCCGTCGTCGACGTCGCCGGTTACCTGCTCGCCGACCAACCGGCCGAGACCCGTGCCGGACGCGTCATCCCGCTCGTGACGCCGTTCCGTGCGTTCGACACCCGCGAAGAAGATCACTACGACCAACCGCTCGGGCCGGCCAATGCCGAGGCGTTCAGCTTCGAGGGCTTCGTCAACGACGTCGAGGTCAACGGCGAGGCGGTCGGTCCGCAGTCGGGCTTGTTCGGCAACCTGACGGCCGTCGACCTCGAGCGGCAGTATCCGACCCTGCCGGTGCTCTCGCACATGACCGCGTATCCGACACCCGCCGACCCGAGTTCGGAACCGCCGAACGTGTCGAACCTCAACCTCGGGGAGGGTGAGGCCGTGCCGAACCTGGCCCTGCTCCGCTACGGCGGCACCCCCGACCAGCCGAACCGGATCAGCTTCTTCAACTACGACGGCTACGTCGACTACCTGCTCGACGCGTACGCGATCGTCCTCGACGAGCTGCCTGACTGACGGGGCGGGCGCCGGGCCCGTTTCCGGCTCGCGAACTCGCCCACGACGGCTGCGCCGCGCCGCGGGTACCGTGCTCCCGGTAGCGTGCTGCATGCACCTGCGGGCTGATCCGATGGGGCCAGTGGGCCCCGGCTCGTGACATGTGCGCCGACGACCTGTCCGGCGCGCGCCCACCGCGACAACACACCCTCGGAGGAATCCACATGTCGTCCAGCCTCGCCACTCGGAAGGACTTCCGGGTCGCCGACCTCTCGCTCGCACCGTTCGGCCGCAAGGAGATGCTCCTCGCAGAGCACGAGATGCCCGGCCTGATGGCCATCCGGGAGGAGTACGGCCCGAGCAAGCCGCTCGCCGGCGCCCGCATCTCCGGGTCGCTGCACATGACGATCCAGACCGCCGTCCTGATCGAGACGCTCACCACGCTCGGCGCCGAGGTGCGCTGGGCGAGCTGCAACATCTTCTCGACCCAGGACCACGCTGCCGCGGCCGTCGTCGTCGGCCCCGACGGCACGGTCGACGATCCGCAGGGCGTCCCGGTGTTCGCCTGGAAGGGCGAGACGCTCGAGGAGTACTGGTGGTGCACCGAGCAGATGATGACCTGGGAGGGCCACGACGGCCCGAACATGATCCTCGACGACGGTGGCGACGCCACACTGCTCGTGCACAAGGGCGTGCAGTACGAGAAGGAGGGGCAGGTCCCCGACCCGACCGAGGCCGGTAACGCCGAGCTCGCGATCATCCTCGGGCTGCTCCAGCGCACCCTCAAGGACGATCCGCAGAAGTGGACGCGCATGGCGGCGGGCATCCAGGGCGTCACCGAGGAGACCACCACCGGCGTCCACCGGCTCTACACGATGTTCAACAAGGGCGAGCTGCTCTTCCCGGCGATCAACGTCAACGACTCGGTCACCAAGTCGAAGTTCGACAACCTGTACGGCTGCCGTCACTCGCTGGTCGACTCGATCAGCCGGGCGACCGACGTGATGATCGGCGGCAAGACCGCGCTGGTGCTCGGGTACGGCGACGTGGGCAAGGGCTGCGTCGAGTCGCTCCAGGGCCAGGGTGCCCGGGTGATGGTCACCGAGATCGACCCGATCAACGCGTTGCAGGCCGCGATGGAGGGGATCCAGGTCGTCCGGCTCGAGGACGTCATCGACACGATCGACATCTTCGTCACCGCATCGGGCAACTTCGGCCTGTTGATGGTCGACGACATGAAGCAGATGAAGCACAACGCGATCGTCTGCAACATCGGCCACTTCGACAACGAGATCGACATGGAGGGCCTGGCCCGCTCGGGCGCCACCCGTGACGAGCTCAAGCCCGGCACCGATGTGTGGCGCTTCGACGACGGCAAGCAGATCATCGTGCTGGCCGAGGGCCGTCTGGTGAACCTCGGGTGCGCCACCGGTCACCCGAGCTTCGTGATGAGCTGCTCGTTCTCGAACCAGGTGCTGGCCCAGATCGAGCTGTTCAACAACACCGACGACTACCCGCTCGGGGTGTACGTGCTGCCGAAGTCGCTCGACGAGAAGGTCGCCCGGTTCCACCTCGATGCGCTCGGTGTGCGCCTGACGCACCTCACCGACGAGCAGGCCGAGTACATCGGCGTGCCGCCCGAGGGGCCCTTCAAGCCCGACCACTACCGCTACTGATCGGCGTCGACCGGTCGGCGGCGGGGCGCGTGACCCAGGCGGTCGGACAGATCGTCGGTGATCTGGGTCACGCGGTCCGCCGCCATGATCGAGTCGACACCGCGGTGCCGGCCGCTGATCTCGACGACCTCGAGGTCGGGGAACAGCTCGCTCCACGGGTCCACATTGCGCGACGGCGACGTCGTGGCGGCGTGGTAGAGCACGACCGGCACGGGGCCCGTCACCGGGAGGTCGTCGAGCGCTGCGTACGGAATGCCGCCCGGTGACGTGTTCGACGGGCCGGAGGTCGCGGGTGGTGCCTCGCCGGCCCACCTGAGCAGCCGCCGGCCGAGGCGGGCGGCGATGCGCCGGGCACGACGGCCCAGCATCGTGGTGAGCTCGCGGCCGGCCGCGCCGAAGCGACCGGGGCGCAGCAACGACCGGTACTTCGACCACCGATTGGCCCAGAGGCGCCGGTGCTCGCCCGGGAAGTAGGTGTCGACGAGTGCGATCAGCTCGACG
>JAUHYJ010000270.1 GCA_030425785.1 Acidimicrobiia bacterium
TGAGCACGGTGAGGACGCCGCGCAGTTCCGGTTCCCAACCGACGGCGAGCAAGGTCGACAGCATCACAAACTCCGCACGTATTCGACGATCGCTTCGATCTGTTCATCGGTCAGCATCGACCCGAACCCGGGCATCCGGCCCGAGCCCTGGCCCTGGATGCCGTAGCGGGCACCCAGCTGCGAGCCGTTCTTGATGAAGTCGATCATGTCCGACTCGATGGGGAAGGCGCTGTTGGCCTTGCCGCCGGTCAGGTTCCAACCGAACGCACCCTGACCCGTCACACCGGGCTCACCCCACGACCATCCGGGCGTGTGGCAGCGGGCGCAGCTGTACGCCCCACTGGCGAGGTCGAGGTTGTAGAGTGCCTCGCCGTAGGTCCATCCGTTCTCGTCCATCAGCTGCTGGGCACGGGTGTCGATGTCGCCCTGGATGTCCGAGGGCAGGTGACCCGACGGGCAGGTCTTGACGTCCTCTTCGCCCTCGCCGCAGCCTTCGCGATCGATCTGGATGCTGCGCATGTAGGCGAGCAGGGTGTCGATCTGCTGGTCGTTCATCGGGCCGCCGCCGTCGACGCCCCACGGCGACATCGGGCTGAACGGGCGTCCGTACACGAGGATGAAGCGGACCTCGTCCTCGTCGAACCGGTAGAAGATCGTGTTCACGGCCGGTGCGTTCCACAAGACCTCGCGGACCTCGCCGGTGGCCGGGTCGGTGAGGTTGTAGGTGGCGTTCCCACCACCGCCGCTCATGCCGCCGTGGCAGCCGGCGCAGTTGAACCCGCCCTCGGCCGTCGGGGCGAACAGACGCGAACCCCACTCGATGAACTGCTCTTCCTTGGCATCCTGCGCACCGGCCTGACGCGCCGGCTCGAGAATCCAGTAGAGCGGCAGGGCCACGACGATGACGACGAGCAGGATGACGCCGATACCGAGCACGCGGGTGAGGCGAGGCCCCTCGAGCTCTTCGTCCTCGTAGTACTTCTTGCGGTTCGGCGCCATCTCGATCTCGGAACCGAGCTCGTCGCGCGCCTGGCGGATGTTCAAGAACGCGTAGACGCACCAACCGCCGAGGATGACGGTGAAGATGAGCCACGCGATCGACGTGGTGGTCAAGGCGATCATCAGTGTTCAACAGCTCCGACGCAGTGGGGTCCTTCGGCCTCCTGGCCGGTGGTGTTGGTGCCGATGGGCGGGCCCTGCACGATCGTGCCGGTGTCGACGGTGACCTCGCCCGACGCCGCGAACTCGAGCGGGAAGTGGTCCATGCCGCGCGGGGCCGGGCCACCCTTCTTCTCACCGACGCGGTTGTACTGCGAGCCGTGGCAGCCGCACTCGAACCACTGGCTCGAGGTGCACTGCGGGACGCGGCAGCCGAGGTGCGGGCACTTCTGGTAGCTGGCGATGAACCCACGCTCGAGACCGGGCAGCAGGCTCGAGGCGTAGACCTCTTCGGCCTTCGGGAGCGCGTCCTGCGGGTACAGCGTGATCCAGGCCCGCGCCTCGGGTGCGTAGAAGAACCCGTCGCCGGACGCGATGCCGGCCTCGATGTCGGCGACGCGGCCGACGGGCACCTTGCCGCCGAAGCCGCCGGTCTTGGTCGGCCAGAGGAACGCCACGAACGCCGCCGCCGAGAAGGTGCCGATGCCGGCGCCCATCAGCGAGATCGTCGCGCGGTTGAAGAACTGACGGCGGCTGACGCCGATGGCCTCGGGCTCGGGCGGGGTCCACGGGGCGAGCCCGGTGTCGTCGCTGACCGGGACCAGGTCGGCACCGGTGCGGGCGGCCTTGCCCTCGGCCTCGACGACGTCGGCGCTGCGGACCGCAGCCGCCTCGGCCTCGACGCCGGCGCGCTGCTTTCGGGCCGACGAGTCGCGACGCACCGTCTCGGCGCTGAGCGCGCCGGCACCACGCACGTCGGTACGACGCGCGAGCGTGACGAACGCGAGCGCGGCGAGGACGACGATCGCGGCGACGGCGACGATGATGGCGGCGGTCGTGTTCATGGTGTCTCCTCTCCCTGCATGGTGACGCGGCTCACAGCTCGAAGAACAGGCCGTCGCGCCACGGCAGGGTGAAGTTGAAGCCGGGACCCCGGAAGAACGAACCGATCATGACGAGCACGGCCCAGAACATGAGGTGCACGGTCATCAGCGAGATCGCGAACTTGCGGTCTTCCGGCTTGTTGGAGGGGTTCTTGTCGATGTACGGGGCGAAGATCAGCACGATGAGGCCGACGCCGGGGATGGTCACACCGGCGACCATCGGGTGGAACATCGTGAGCAGCTCCTGCAGGCCGAGGAAGTACCAGGGCGCCTTCGACGGGTTCGGCGTCTGGTTCGGGTTCGACAGCTGCAGCAGTGGGGCGTTGACCCAGATCGAGAACAGGAACGTGAACGCCGTGCAGGCGAGGGCGGCGACGAACTCGGCGGCGAGCAGGTGGGGCCAGGTGTGGACCTTGTCGACCGGCTGCGCCTTGACGTCCTGGATCGAGCCCGACTTGACGACGGTCAGCAGGCGCTGGGTGTGGCCGCCGGGGCCGGCGCCGACGGGCACGCCGCCACCGGTGGGCGTCGCCTGGACGACCGAGGCCACCTTGTCCTGAACGGCAACGCCGCCGCCCGACGCCTCGGCATCGCCGCCGTCGGCCTTCGACTTCGCGGCGCGGCTGCGCTCGAGCAGGTGGGCGGGGATCCGCGAGTCACCGGCCGGCTCGGCCGCCGGTTCGCTCGACGCCGCGGCCGGTTCGGCGGCAGGCTCGCTGTCGCCCTTCTTGGCGCGCGCCTCCTGGGCCCGCTTGAGGAGATGCTCTGGGATTTCCGTCATGGATCAGGTCCTCTCGATCACAGCGGACCGGAGATGCCGCCGTCCTTGCGGACTCTCCAGAAGTGGATCGCCATGAAGATGACGATGATGAACGGGAAGAACAGCACGTGCAACACGTACCATCGCAGCAGGGTCTCGGAGCCGATCTCGGCACCGCCCAGCAGCACGAATCTGACGTCCTGGCCGAACACCGGGGTGTAGCCCATCATGTTCGTGCCCACGGCGACCGCCCACAGCGCCAGCTGGTCCCACGGCAGCAGGTAGCCGGTGAACGACAGCAGCAGGGTGAGCTTGAGCAGGATGACGCCGATCACCCAGTTGAACTCGCGCGGCGGCTTGTAGGCGCCGTGGTAGAAGACGCGGGCCATGTGCAAGAACACCGACAGCACCATCAGGTGCGCGCCCCATCGGTGCATGTTGCGGACCAACAGACCGAACGTGACCGAGGTCTGCAGGTTCGAGATGTCGTCCCAGGCCGCGGTCGCCTCGGGCCGGTAGAAGAACATCAGGAAGATGCCGGTGACCGTCAGCAGGATGAAGAGGAAGAAGCTGAGGCCACCGAGGCACAGCGTGTAGCTGACCTTGACCGCGTGGCGCTTCACCTTGACCGGGTGCAGGTGGTACAGCACCGAGTTCATGACCACATAGCTGCGGTTGCGGGGGCTGTCGCTGTAGCCCTTGCGGAAGATCGAACCGGGCCGGAAGATGCTGCTCCAGACCTGCCCGCCCTGCACCGAGTCGACCGTGTTCTGGACACGGTCCTTGATGGTGGGCTTCGGGGAATCGTCGATAATTCGTGCCATGATCAGCGTTCCGTGTCGACAGTCGGGGCCACGCAGGCCGATGTGACTCGCGGCGCTCGCTGGCGCTCGCTTGCTTGCGTTGGACGTGAGAGGTTGCGCATGTTTCTCAGAGCCTCATGCCGTAGCCGTAGCCGTGGCTGTTCGTGCGGGCGTGGGAATCGCCGGCCGCCGTCGGCTGGCCGACCTTGCCGAGGATGATGACCCCGGTCGGGCAGCGGTCGACGCACAGTGCGCACCGCGTGCAGATGTCGTCGTCGATCGTGAACATGAATGCATCGGACGGGTCGATGCCCGGTTGCTCGGTCCCGGTCGCCTCGACGACCGCCGAGGTGCTGACCATGTGGATGCACTTCCACGGGCAGATGTCGACGCAGCCCTCGCAGGCGATGCACTCGGTCTGGTCGATGTGGATGAACTGCTTGGGCTTGACCGCACGCGTCAGGTAGTCCGCGTCGACCTCGACGAGTGCGTACTCGTCGGTGTACGGCATCATCGGCGGATTTACGTCAGTGGTTGCCATGAGAATCGTGTCGTCAGTACTACGGGGTCAGATCGTGGTGCAGATGCGAATGGGCGGTCGGGGTCAGGACTTGCGGACGAGCGGTCGGCCGTACGAACTGGTCGGGAGTTCCTTCGCGACGTCGTCGCCGCGCTTCTGCCACCAGTTCCAGATGAAGATGAGCAGCCCGAAGAAGTAGACGTGGATGATCACGACGACGATGTCGCGGATCGCCTCGTACTGCAGGGTGATCGGGTTCCAGCCGCCGAGCGGCTCGGGCTTCAACAGATCGAACGGGCCGTAGATGATGTTGGTGCGGTCCCAGCCGAGCTCTTTGTCGGCGTGGTCGATCCACTGGTGCGGCACGACACCGAAGGCGAGGAACATCACGCCGAAGGCGTACGTCGAGCCGAGCATCGCCTCGCCCCACGAGAACGGGGTGCCCTTCGGACGGCGCTTGCCGTACGGGATCGCGACGAGGGTCATCGCCGTCGTGACGATGAGCGAGAACAAGAACGCGACGTTCACACCGGGGATCGCGTAGCCCTCCAACGGGTTCCACGGATTGAAGGCGATCATCTCGGTCGGCGGGCCTTTCGTCGAATCGTGTCGGTCGAGTTCGGTCTGATGCTGGTCGTCGTCGTGTCCGTCCGGTTCGGTCACGCTCGCACCTCGGCGCTCGTGAACCGTCGCACGCACCTGTCGTTCGCACTGTAGTCGGCCAAGTCGCTCGCGCGGCATTCCCGGCGGGGGCGTTCCTGACGGCACGAGCGCAGGTGTTCCGACCAGTGTGCTGACAATTCTGCCGGGTGCGCGCGGTTGTGCATAAGTGCACACCGCACGGGTCGAAATCGGTGTGCACGAAATTCGGTTTGGCGGTCGTCGCGGTCTATCGTGGGGTCCGATTCGCATCGGCGGCGCCCGCGCGAGCGCGCACCGCCGACCGCCACCGACGCGGGTCGAGCCGGCACGGCCGGACGATCCCACCCGACTCCCACACGACGCGACCCCAGCACTGACCCCGAGAGGACCAGCGTGACCGAGATCCCCGAGCACCTCCTGAAGCGAAGCCGCGACCGCCGCTCCGCGCTGGGTCTCGGCGGCGACGGTGAGAGCGACGGCGGCGACGCCGCTCCGGCCACCACCGCGTCGAGCGCCCCGGCGGCACCGGCCAGCACCGGCCCGGTCCAGCGGGCCGCGGCCCCCGAGCCGGCTGCGCCCGAGCCGCCCAAGCCCGACACCCCGGTGGTCGCGTCGTACAAGGCCCGCCGCAAGGTGCCCTTCTGGGCGATGGCGGCGCTCGGTGTCCTCCCGCTCTGGGGCCTGATGTACGCCCGTGCGGTCACCGAGCAGGCCGAGGAGGCCGCCGGTCCGCTCGGCATCGGTGCCGAGGTGTACAGCAACTGCGCCAGCTGCCACGGTGCCGGGGGCGGGGGCGCCGGCCCGATCTACGGCTTCACCGGCGGTGCGGTGCTCGAGACGTTCCCGAACATCGAGGACATGCTGCGCTGGATCTACTTCGGCACCGGCGAGTACAACCTCGCGGGCGTCGAGATCTACGGCAACCCCGACCGTGAGGGCGGCCCGCACATC
>JAUHYJ010000271.1 GCA_030425785.1 Acidimicrobiia bacterium
TGGCCGACCAGGGCGACGGCTTCTACGCCTACGTCGACACCGAGGACGAGGCCGAGCGCCTCTTCGAGGACGAGCTCACGTCGACCCTGCTGACGATCGCCAAGGACGCGAAGATCCAGGTGGAGTTCGACGACGAGATCGTCGAGGCGTACCGGCTGATCGGCTTCGAGAACCGGGGCGTGCTCGACAGCGACTTCCGCAACGACGACGTCGACGCCGGTGAGCTCGGCGCCGGTCACCAGGTGACCGCCTTGTACGAGATCGAGCTGGAGCGAGGCGTCGACCTCGACGACCGTGGCGACATCGGCGAGGTGTTCCTGCGGTGGGAGGATCCCGAGGACGGCGAGGTGATCGAGATCGACGAGGACATCGACCTGCGCGACATCGAGCCGGACTGGGGCGACACCCCCGACGACTTCCGGCTCGCCACCGTGGTCGCCGTCTTCGCCGAACTGTTGCGGGACAACCCGTACGCCGACGACGTCGACATCGACGACCTCGTCGTCGAGGTCGACCGCATCGCCGACGAGGCGAACGATCGGGACGTCGACGAGCTCGCCGACCTGATCGAGATCGCCGCCCAGCTGCGCTGACGGCGGCGAGCGACCGGGGTGGCCTGACGTCCACTCCGGTCGGGACCCGGGAGCGGAGGTACCGTGCGGCCATGGATCATGTGCGATTCGGCCGTACCGGCCTCCGCGTCTCGCCTCTGTGCCTCGGCACGATGACGTTCGGCTACCAGTGCGACGACGACACGTCGTTCGCGATCATGGACGCGGCGTTCGACGCCGGGATCTCGTTCTGGGACGCCGCCGACGTGTATCCGCTCGGCGGCCCTCGCGAGACCGTCGGCCGGACCGAGGAGCTGATCGGCCAGTGGCTCGCCCGCCACGGTCGACGTGACGACGTCATCCTCGCGACCAAGTGCTTCGGGCGATCCGGGCCGAATCCGTGGGACCAGGGCAACGGCCGCAAGAACATCATGCGGGCGATCGACGCGTCGCTCCGTCGGCTCGGCACCGACCACGTCGACCTCTACCAGATCCACTTCTACGACCCGAACGTCCACATCGACGAGACGCTGCACGCGATGGACGACCTGGTGCGGTCGGGCAAGGTCCGCTACATCGGGTGCTCGAACACGATGGCCTACCAACTGGCTCGTGCGATCGGCCGCAGCGAGCTGCACGGCATCAGTCGGTTCGAGTCGGTGCAGCCTCGCTACAACCTCCTGTTCCGTGAGAACGAGCGCGAGCTGTTCCGCCTGTGCGCCGAGGAGGACATCGCGGTCATCCCCTACAACCCGCTCGCCGGTGGCATGCTCAGCGGGAAGCACAAGCCGGGTTCGCCGACCGAGGGCACCCGCTTCACGCTCGGGCGGGCGCAGGACACCTACACCGATCGCTACTGGCACGACCGCATGTTCGAGACGGTCGAGGAGATCCGAGCGGTCGCCGAGGACATCGGCGTACCGATGGTGACCCTCGCCCTGCGCTGGGTACTGGCCAACCCGGTGATCACGTCACCGATCGTCGGTGCGTCACGGCCCGAGCAGCTCGCGGCCTCGATCGCCGCGCTCGACGAGCCGCTCCCCGACGACGTCAAGGAGCGACTCGACGGCATCACGGCCGTCTACCGCCAAGGCGACCACGACCGCTGAGCCGGCGGGCCGCGGCGGTCGGCTGCCGGTTCAGCCGAGCTGCCAGACGGTGCCGTCGTCGGGTTCGTAGCGGCAGAAGAGCCCGGTCGTGACCGATCGATCGAGATGTGCGCCGAGCGCAGGGTGGTGCTCGCGCACGCGCTTCAGGGTGCTGCGCACTCGTTGGGTCACGGCGGACCGGGCGCGCTCGGCCGGGTCGCTCGTGGTCCGGGAGCGTCCGCCGAGCCCCATGGCCGCCGTGAGCTGATCGACCAACAGGTCCATCTCGACCCGGTGCTTCTCGGCGGTGCCGAGGTCGTGGTCATCCTCGGCTCGGACGATGTCCTCCTGCAGCTCCCGAATGCGGCGCTCGTAGTCTCGCCGCGCGGTCGCGTCGAGGTGCTCGGACTCCGTCGACGCCACGACCCCGGCACCCATCAGGTCGAGGCTCGAGATCTCGCGACCGGGATGCGTGAGGAGCTCGACCAGGTCCGCCACCCCTTTGGACGCCCGCAGGGCGATCTCGTGGCCGTCGTACGAGAACATCCAGACGTCGCCGGCGTCGATGATCGTCGCTGGCGGGTCGTCACCGGTGGCGGACGCCGCGACCGAGGCGGGCGCGGCGGAGGCAACCGACCCGGACTCCGCCTCGCCCGTGGCGGCGGCCACGACTCGTCGCACCAGGACGTACGCGTCCCGGGTGCTGAGCACCTCGCCACGGCCCGCCGGTGCGGACGGCTCGGGGTCGACGGGCACCATCACGGTGGTGATCGGCAGCTGGCGAGCGGTGACGGCCAGATCGACCCAGCGTGGATCGCCGACCTGCTCCGCGATCGCCGCCGCGATGTCGAGCACCATGCGGATGTCGTTGAGCCCACCTCGCTCGAGGAGTTCGTCGAGCAGGGCACCGGCATCCAGCGACGCACCCGCGAGATCGCCGGTCGCGAGGCGGGCCCTGGCTCGAACGCGGAGGCTGCACGACCGGCCGGCCGGGTACCCGATCGCGCTCGATCGATCGAACGCGGCCGTCGCAGCGGCGATCGCGCGCTCGGGCTCGACGGACAGTTCGAGGTGGGCGGCACCTGCCAGTGCCCACGCCTCGTTGACGGGTGCACCGTGTCGGCGCGCCTCGGCCAGCGCTCCGTCGACGATCGCGACGCCAAGCTCGACCTCGCCGAGCTCGGCCCGCACGAGGCCCTCGTCGACGGCGAGTTCGAGCGCCAGCCCGATCGCGCCGGCCGCTGCTGCCAGCTCCGCGCCGGCAGCGAACGTCTCGGCCGACCGCTCGCCGTCGCCGAGGATCCGGTAGGTCTGCGCGAGCACGCGTCGGAGCGTCGCCGGTGCGAACGCGGATCGGTCGGCGATGTCGAGCGTCGACTCGGCGAGCTCGATCGCGTCGCGATGACGCCCGAGGAGTGACCGACACGTCGCGACGGTTGCGACGGCATCCGGCCACAGTGGCGCGCCGCTGGCATCCCAGCGGGCCAGCACGGCCTCGCCGAGCGCCCCGATCTCGGACGTGTGCGCTTGGTGGACGAGGCCCCAGAGCACGGCGACGAGGGTGTGTGCCCGTTCGGGCGCCTCGTCGTGCTCGAGCACCCATCGGAGCGCTGCGGCGATGTTGCCGTACTGGGAGAGCAACGTCGGGAGCCCGTCCGCGTCCCACTCCGACGACGAGCGGACGATCACGTCGACGGCCGCCGCCACCACCACGTCGACCAGGCGGCTCGACACCTCGTCGAAGTGACCGGATCGCTGCAGCGCCTCGACGGCGACCGCCCTGATGGGGTGCAGCAGCCGGTACTCGGTCACGTCCCCCGTCGGGTCGGCCACGACGAGGGACGCATCGACCAGCTCGGGCAGCACATCGGTCACCCTCGGCAGGTCCGGATCGTCGACGACCTGTTCCGCCAGATGGGCCGTGAACGGCCCGGCGAACACCCCGAGCCGTCGGAACACCTCCCGCACGCCGTCATCGAGAAGATCGGTCGACCAGCCGACGACCTCGGCGACGCTGCGGTGGCTCTCCTGACCGCGGAACCGGCGGCGAGCGAGTGCGTGCGGGCGCTGGTCGAGTTCGGTGAGCAGCTCGGTTGCGGAGATGGCGCGGAGGCGGGCGGCGGCAAGCTCGATCGCGAGCGGGACACCGTCGACGCGACGGCAGATCTCGGCGAGGGCGGTGGCGTCGATGTCGTCCGGGTCGACGCCCTGGTCGCGTACGCGTCCGATCAACAGTTGCATCGCCGGCGTGTCGAGCTCGACCGAGTCGTCGTCGGGTACCGCGAGCGGGCCGAGCGCGAGGATCGACTCGTCGGGCAGGTCGAGGGGCGCTCGACTGGTCGCCAGGACGGTCGGCATGCGACACGCGGCGAGCATCCGGTCGATGGCATCCGCGGCCGCATCGAGCACGTGCTCGCAGTTGTCGACCACGATCAGCGCCGGCTGATCGCCCGGCGAGTCGAGCAGCGAGTCGAAGTCGGCGTAGCCGAGCTGGCCGGCGATGGCCTCGGCGACACCGTCGGCCCGATCGACGCGGGTGAGGTCGACCGTGACGGCTCCATACGCGAAGTCGGGCCCGACCAGGTCGGCCGCGACCGACGCGAGGGCCGTCTTGCCGATGCCACCGGGGCCGACCACGGTGACGAGGCGGCGTGCGCCGAGGCGATCGACGAGCGCCGACAGCTCCTGGTCTCGGCCGATCACCTCCGATCTCACGACCGATCGACCCTCGATCTCACACCGTACGACGCGATCTCACGCCTTCTCGTCGAACACAACATCACCACGAGTATCCCAGGAGGACTCATGTCAATCGTCACCACTTCCGCCACGGCTCCCGCCACGCTCCCCCAGCTCGACGCTGCGGTGTTCATCGCCGACGGCGGCCTCGAGACCAGCCTCATCTTCCTCGACGGGATCGACCTGCCCGATTTCGCCGCCTTCCCACTGCTCGACAGCGAGGCGGGCCGCGACGCGCTGCGCCGCTACTACACGCCGTACCTCGACATCGCCGCCGACCAGGGGGTGGGCATCGTGCTCGACACCGCGACCTGGCGTGCGAGCGCCGACTGGGGTCTGCGCCTTGGCTACGGCCGCGACGCGCTGGCCGATGTCAACGGGCGCGCCGTCGAGTTCGTCCGCGAACTCGCGGCGACCCGGCCCGACGTGCCGGTGGTGCTGAACGGTGCGATCGGGCCGCGTGGCGACGGGTACGTCGTCGGGTCGACCATGTCGGTCGACGAGGCGACGAGCTATCACTCGCTGCAGACCCGGGCGTTCGCTCGCGCCGGTGCCGACATGGTCACCGCCGTGACCATGACGTACGTCGAGGAGGCGATCGGCGTCGCCCGGGCCGGTATCGCCGCGGACATCCCGGTCGCGATCGGCTTCACGACCGAGACCGACGGCCGCCTGCCGTCGGGAATCTCGCTCCGCGAGGCGATCGAGGCCGTCGACGCCGCGACCGACGGCCAGGTCGCGTACTTCATGATCAACTGCGCGCACGCCACGCACTTCGAGTCGGCGCTCGCCGACGGCGGTGCCTGGCTCGAGCGGATCAAGGCCGTGCGGTCCAACGCATCGAAGCTGAGCCACGCCGAGCTCGACGACGCCGAGGAACTCGACCGCGGCGACCTGGACGAGCTCGGGGACGACTATCGCCGCCTGCGCTCGATCCTGCCGGACCTGCGTGTCGTCGGCGGGTGCTGCGGCACCGACCACGAGCACATCGCCCACATCGCACGGGGGTGGACGACATGAGCCCCTTGCCCATCACGGAGCTGCTCGAGCTCCATCACCGCGAACGCGACCGGCAGGTGCGGGGCCGCGCCCGCCATCGTGGCAGGCCGTTGGCGCGGCGCGGTCGCCGCTGACGACGCGCCGCACCGGCGAGCCCAACGGGTTCGTCGGTGCGGCGTCGTCGCGCCGGGTCACGATCCGACGATGCCGCCGTCCTTGCGTCGGATCACGATGGTCGCCGCACGCGGGATCTCGGGGCCGCCGGCCCCGGGCACCGACGCGGGCCCGCCGGCTCCGGGCACCGACGCCGGACCGCCGGCTCCA
>JAUHYJ010000272.1 GCA_030425785.1 Acidimicrobiia bacterium
TTCTGCGCCGGCGTCTGCAGTGTGACCGAGGTGCGCGAGACCGTCTCGTCGTCGATGTCGCCGACCACCAACTCGACACCGCCGAGCTGGCCGAAGGTCGCCGGGATCGCGTACGGCACCGGGAACCCTTCGGCGTCGACGGCCTCACCGTCGCCACCCAACTCGGGGCCGATCGGGTCGTCGTTGACGGCGAGTGCGAGCGTGGCGGCGTGGCGATGCTCGTCACCGCACACGCCCGCGACGGCGCTGCGCAGTGCCGGGTCTGACAGCTGCGACACGAGCGCCTGGTGCGACGCACCGAGCCACGTCTCGAGCGCGTGGGCGGCGGCGAACGCATCGCGCTCGGGGTCGTCGCTCGACTCGATCGCCGCGACGACGGGCTCGACCGCGCGGCCCATCACGAACGGGTTGGCGCAGGCGTAGGGCTCGCCGCCGGCGGCGGTGATGAGTTCCCCGATCGCCTCGGAGTGGGCGACGTGATCGGCCACGAAACGCTCGGCGACGGCTGCGGCCTCGCCGAACAGCCCCATCTCGAGGAGCATCGTGTGCGCCTCGACGGCGACGTGTTCGAGCGACTGTGCCGTCCGGAGCAGGACGACGTCGTCGACCGTGAGGTCGCGGTTCGGTTCCTCCGGGGCGTCCTCGAAGCCGACGCGACCGGGGGCGGTCACACCGCTGCGGTTCGAGCCGCAGGCGGCGATGACGGCGCCCATGGACAGGACGATGCCGCCGTTGCGGAGCAGCTGGCGGCGAGACAGGGACGAGTCGGATTCGCGGTGCGTCATGGTGATCAGGCCTCCGGGGTGACGGCGTCGGCCGAGTTGACGAGGATGGCGTCGAGGTCACCGCCGGACTGGGCTGCGATGACCGCGGCGTGACGCGACTCCGAGGCGACGATCGAGGCCATCGCCGCTGCGATGTCGACGTCGGTGACGGTTCCGATCAGCTCGACGTGGGTGGCGGCCAGGGTGTTCTCGAGCTCGAGCGCCGCACCTTCGAGATCGCTGTCGAAGACCGGGCCGAGCGTCGTCATGATCGTCTCGTTCGGGGCGTCGGCCGACACGCCCGAGAGCCCGGCGAGCCGCTCGGCGAACGCACCGTGGCTGTCGGCGAGGACCTGCCAGAGGTCGCCGTCCTGGGCGGCGTACAGCTCGCTCGCTGCGAGCTCGGCACCGATCGCGAACCCGGCCAGCTCCCGGTCGGTCTCGTCGGGGGCGGCCGAAACCGTCCGTGACACCGCCAGCGCGGCGCCGACGGCGCCGAGGCCGAGCAGGGCCCGACGCGTCGTGGTCGACGCGGGCCCCTGAGCGTTCTGGTCCGCAACGGCGGGGTTGGTCACGGGGGAGTCCTTTCGAAACGTTCTGCTGCGTGCGCGGCCCATCATGCTGTGTCGGGTCACGGCGACGCCAGTCTAAGCGGGCGACCCCGCCGGGTCGCGATTCTCGTCGGCGTCACGACGATCTGTCGGCCCGTCACGTCAGACGTCGAGCGCGGGCAGTTCCGGGATCCACGCCGCCGCTCGCTCGACCGCAGCCGCCCAGCGGTTCCGGTCGGGCTCGCCGGCCGGTTCCACCACTCGGGACGGCCTGCTCACACCCGCCGCTGCGGACAGGGCCGGCCACACGCCGCACGCCACGCCGGCGAGGAACCCTGCCCCGAGCGTGGTCGCCTCCGTGGTCGGCGCGACCTCGACCGGCTTGCCGCTCGCATCCGCCAGCGCCTGCGTGAACGTCGCGTTCCGGCTCATCCCGCCGTCGACGCACAGGCTCGGGATCGTGAGCCCGCTGTCGGCCTCGGCGGCCTCGACCAGGTCGGCCCCACGATGCGCGACGCCTTCCAGCACCGCCCGCACGATGTGGGGCCGCTCGGTCCCGCGCGTGACCCCGAGCAGGGTGCCGCGGGCGCCGTAGTCCCAGTGCGGGGTGCCGAGACCGAGCAGGGCGGGCACATACGTGACGCCATCGGTCGTCGCCACACGGCTCGCGATCTCGTGGCTGGCGGCCGGGTCGTCGATGAGCGCGAGGTCGTCGACCAGCCAGTCGACGTTCGTGCCGGCCGACAGCATGATCGCCTCCACCCCGTGGACCGTCGTGTCCGCGGTGGTCCAGGCGACGATCGGGAACGTGCCGTGCTGGCTGCGGCGGTTCGAGGACGGCGGCTCGGTACCCGTGCAGAGATCGAGCATGCCACCGGTGCCGAAGGTGACCTTCGCGCGTCCGGGCTCGACGCACCCCTGCCCGACGAGCGACGCCTGCTGGTCGCCAACGAGGGCGGCGATGGTCGGCGCGCCGGGGAGGGCCGAGGCCGGCGCCACCGCCCCCGACGACGGCACGATCTCGGGGAGCATCACGGGGTCGATGCCGAGTGCCTCGCAGATCCGGTGATCCCAGCCGGCCCGTTCGACCGAGTACAGCCCGGTGACCGCCGCGTTGGTGTGGTCGGTGACGTGGGCAGCACCGCCGGTGAGCACCCAGGCGACCCAGGTGTCGACCGTGCCGACGCACAGGTCGGCCGCGGGTCGGTCGCCGGCGGCATGAGCCATGAGCCACTGCACCTTCGTCGCCGTCTGATTCGGGGCCAGCGCCAGGCCGTGCTCGGCGCGGGCGGTGAGGCACTCGCCGATCGTGCGCAGGTCTTGCCAGCCGAGCGCCGGGCCGACCGGTACGCCGGTCGCGCGTTCCCACACGATCGTCGTCGCCCGCTGCGCAGCGATGCCCACCGCGGCAACGGTCTCGTCGCCGACCGCGGCGAGTGCCGCGGTCGCGGCGTCGACGACGAGCTCGGCCATCGTCGTCGCGTCGAACTCGACCATGCCGGGGAACGGGCTGTCGGGGGCGAACGGTCGGTACTCGCGGTGGGTGATGTGGGCCGTCTCGTCGACGATCGCAGCCCGCAGACCCGTCGTCCCGACGTCAATCACGAGGATCATCGGTCGGTCGTTCGCTCCGTCGAGGGCCGGAAGCCCTTGCTCCGGAGTCGTTGGCCGAGGACGCCGCCGAGCAGGCCGGCGCCGACCACGACCGACAGGTTGAAGAACGCAGCGAACCAGTTCACCTCCGACCCGCGCAGCAACCGCACGAGGATGAACACGGCCTGCGCTCCGGCGTAGGTACCGATCGCCGTGGCCAGAGCGTGGGTGTACGGGAGCTCGACCCGCTGGACCCATGCGGCGCACCCGGCGCCGATCACGAACCCGATCACCGCCCCCAGCGAGAGCCACAGCGCGAGCGCCGAGTCGTCCCGGCTGTCCGCCGCCCACCGCGCCCCGATCGAGAACGGCACCGCGAACACGAGCGCGACCATCGCGCCCGCCCGGAGTGCGTCGACGTCCCACCTGCCCATCGGCTGATCGCTCACGGCCACGCGACCTCGCTGAACGGGCTCGGCAGACCGAGCTTGCCGGGGTTCAGGATCCCGGATGGGTCGAGTGCCCGCTTGGCGGCGACGAGCACGTCGAACGCCGGCCCGAGCGCCTCGCGGACGAAGCGGGCCCGGTTGAGCCCGATGCCGTGGTGGTGCGACAGGTTGCCGCCGCTCGCCAGCACCGCCCGCTGTCCGACGTCCCACAGGGCGACGTAGGTCGACTCGACCTCGTCGGGGGGTGGTGTCGCCGCGAACGTGAAGTAGAGGCACGCCCCGTCGAGATAGCTGTGCGACAGATGGCACGTGGCCGCACGGGCGTGCGGCACGGCGAGCATCGCTTCGGTCGCGGCGGCGTACACGTCGTCGAGCTTCGACCACGGAGCAGCGATCTCCATCGTGTCGACGACGAACCCCTTCCGCGTCAGACCTTGCAGCGCGGAGGTGTCGTTGCGGTGCTCGGTCCAGCGGTCGACGAGCGCGGGGTCGGCGGGTGCGCCCATCGTGCCGGCGACCTCGTCGACCACCCGCATCGTGGCGTCGACCATGACCTCGTCGCCCTCGTCGAGCACGAGCAGGACGCACTCGACACCGTCGCCGCCGTGGCCGCGCTTCGACTCGGCGCCGTCGTAGAGCCGCAGCACGGCCGGCGTCGCACCACGCCGGAGCATCTGGCGGCAGGCCTCGAAGCCGTCGGACAGCGACCCGAACGTGTACGCCGCCCGCCGTTCGACGTCGGCGACCGGACGGGCCCGCAGCCACACCCGGGTGACGATCCCGAGTGTGCCTTCCGATCCGACGAACAGCTGGGTCAGATCCGGCCCGACCGCAGCCGCCGGCGCGCCGCCGGTTCGGATCGTGCGTCCGTCGGCGAGGACGACCTCGAGGCCGACGACCATGTCCTCGATTTTGCCGTAGCGGGTCGAGTACTGCCCGGCGCCGCGGCAGGCGACCCACCCGCCGACGGTCGCCAGGTCGAAGCTCTGCGGGAAGTGGCCGACGGTCAACCCGTGGTGCGTGTTCAGCACCCGTTCGAGGTCGGGCCCGAACACCCCGGCGCCGACCTCGACGATGCCGGACGTCGCGTCGACCGCGCCGATCGTGTCGAGCCCGGTCAGGTCGAGCACGACACCGCCGTGCACCGGCACCGACGCTCCACACACGCCGCTGCGTCCGCCTGCCGCGGTAACCGCGACACCCGCGCGGTGGCAGACCGCGACGACGGCGCCGACCGCATCGGTGGTGGTCGGCCGGACGACGGCGGCCGCTCGGCGCGGCACCTCGCCGGCGAGCGACCAGTGCAGGGCGAGCGGCCACCAGTCGCGGCTCGCCTCCGCCGTCGCATCGAGGTCGGTCTCGACGCTGCACGAACCGATCGCGGCGAGCTCGTCGACGACCCCGGTGGGGAGCGGCCGGGGTTCGCCGAACCGGCTGTCGGTCCCGGTGCGTTCGATGGGTGGGGTCGGGCTGGTCATGGCGTTCGGGTGGCTGTCTGGGCGGTCATGGCTGGTCAGCTCCTCGTGGGCGTTCGTGTCGCGGCGCCCTCGGCGTCGCACAGCGCGAGATAGCTCGCGATCTGGGCGTCGGTCTCGGCGTCGTCCCAGCCGAGCTCCGCGCCGATCAGCGCCGCCACGTCCGGCGCCGCAGCCCGGCAGGCCGCCCGGTCGTGCAGGTGGGCCCGGGTGCGCCGCAGCAGGACGTCGTCGAGCGTGGTCGCCATCTCGTGGCGCACGGCGTACACCGCCTCGGCACGGAGGTACCGCAGGTCGGGCACGAGCGGGTCGGCGAGCGCCGGGTCGGCGCGGATCAGATCCTTGACCTCGTCGGCTCGGGCGCCGTAGCGGCGACTCAACCGATGGTGCGGATGGTCACCGGCGGAGCGCCGCCAGCCCTCGGCCCCGTCGAGCCGCAGGCGTCGGGTCGGCGACCGGTCGCGTCCCCACGGTCCCGGCCACCGGGAGCGTCGCCGGCCCAGTCGATCGAGCACCACGTCGACGGTGTCCTCGGCCATCTGGCGGTACGTGGTGAGCTTGCCGCCGGTGACCGTGACGACGCCGCGGTCGGACACGGCGACCTGGTGGCGGCGGGACAGGTCGGCGGTGCGGCCGGAGTCGGCCGACTTCACGAGCGGTCGTAGCCCGGCCCAGACGGCCGTCACGTCGGCGGCGGTGATCGGGTCGCCGGTCGGGGTGGTGATCGAGTGGTTGAGCGCCCGCAGCACGTAGTCGAGGTCCGCGGCGTCGGCCTGCGGCTCGTCGAGGTCGCCGTCGAAGTCGGTGTCGGTCGTGCCGACGTAACAGTGCTCGAACGTGCCGTCCGGCAACGGGCCCCACGG
>JAUHYJ010000273.1 GCA_030425785.1 Acidimicrobiia bacterium
CGAGCCGATCCAGAAGATCCGGTTCCTGCCGTACGCGCACCAGCGCTTCCACCGGTTCCTCGACACGTGGCGAGCGACGTTCGCCGGCTGACTCGCAGGGGCGCCGCGGTGGGCCGCGACTGCTCCCCGGCGCACCGACGCGTCACGCGGCGTCGAGCAAGCGGGCGTCGATGCCGAGTCGACGCGCTGCGGCGACGTTGCGTGGCGAGTCGTCGATGAAGCACACGGTCCGGTGCCAGCCGGCGTCGAGGAGCGGCGCGAACGCGCGCACGTCGGGCTTGGCGGCGCCCAAACGGTCCGACACCAGCACGCGCTCGAACCGGTCGGCGATGCCGAATCGCGCGAGGCGCGGCAGCAGCCACTCGGAGCGGTGGTTGCTGAGCAACCAGAGCGTCTGATCGGACCGTTCGATCTGCTCGAACAGCGGGCCGGGGCCGTAGCCGCGCTCGACGTCGGCGCTGAGCCGCTGCGGGTCGTCGCCGGGGAACAGCCCTCGCCACATGGCCTCCGGCGTGGTGCGACCTTCCCACAGGTCGAGCCGGTACTCGTGCCGCCAGCGCCACCAGACCTCGTCGGGGTCCTCGCGCCGGTCGAGCGCGCGTCGATGGACGAACTCGGGGAACGCGCGCGTGAACACCACCCCGTGCACGTCGAGGACGACGAGGTCGGCGGCGGCGATCACGCTGCGACCGGCCCGAGGCGGGCGACGATCTCGCCGACCAGGTGTTGGGTCATCTCGGTGGCGTCGGCGATGTCGATCACCGGCACGGCCCGGTCGACCGCGCGAGTTCGGAGGTGTTCCTGGATGCGACCGATGTGTTCGAATCCGTCGAGGTGGCGCCGACCGTCGCGGAGGGGCTCGGCGACGGCGCGACGTTCGAGATTCGAGCGGTGGACCTCGGTCGGTGCCGTCACGAGCCGCTCGACGACGATCGGTCGGGATGGGTGGTCGGCGAGCGCATCGGCCAGGGAGCCCGGGGTGAGGTGGACGCCCTCCGCGATCACCGAGCGCTGCTCGGTGACGAGCCGGCTCGCCACCGCCGCCATCGCGTTCGACACCGCCGCGCACTGACGGTCGAAGTCGACGAACGGGTCGGGTCGGGTCGCATCGATCAGCTCGAACGTCGAGGCGTGGAGCTCGGGGAGCACCGCGGCCGGCACCGTCGTCCGCAGCACCTCGCGGATCGCGTCGGTCGTGACGATGCGAGTGATGTCGAGGCGAACGGCGAGTCGGGTGGCGAGGGTGCTCTTCCCGGTGCCGGGGGCGCCGGTGAGCACGATGACGATCGGGCGGCCGCTGCGGCGGGCGGCCCGCCAGGCCAGCCACCGATCTGCGATCTCGTCGCCCTCTGGTGTCCTCCGCAGCGCCTCGTGCGCCGCACGGACGAGGTCGTCCGCATCGTGGCGGCCGGCTCCGTCGGCGCGCAGCGCCTGTTGCACGACCACGGCGAGGCGGTACGCCTCCTCGGTGGTGACACCGGTCGGCAGCAGGCTCGACGCCATGATGCCGCGCGAGTACGGGAGGTCCTCGCCGTAGCGGTTGGTGATCAGCAGCTCGGGGTCGCCGAGGCTCAGGTCGTCGGACATGTCAGCTCCGAGTGAGGCGGACCGGCGTCTCGTGGTACGTCCAGTCCGGGTGCTTGTGTGGTGGTCCGGCCGCGACGGTCGCGACCCCGTCTCGCAGGTCGACGAGTTTCGGGAGCGGGACGTCGGGATCGCCGGCAACCCCGGCCAGGCGCTCGGCCAGATCGTCGGGAAACCGATCGAGCAGGCTGGCGATGACGCGCTGCTCCTGTGTCGGGAGGTAGCACCGGGCCGAGTCGGTGACCCCGGCCAGCGATCGACGGAGCGCTGCGACCGCGCTGGTCGCCGGTGGGTCTCCGAGCACGAGTCGTTCGAGGAGCGCCGTCACGTCGTGCGTCCCGAGCTTGCACGAGTTGCACTGGCCGCACGACTCGATGTGCAGGAATCGCGAGACCTGGTACGCGACATCGACCATGTTGCGGGTGTCGTCGTAGACGATGAAACCGGCCGACCCGAGGCCGCTGCCGACGGCTGCGAGCCCCTCGTACGAGACGGGCGCGTCCAGGTCCGCCGCGGTCACGACCGGGTTCGCGACCCCCGGCAGGACCGCCTTGATCCGGCGACCCGGACGAACTCCGCCGGCGAGATCCTCGATGACGTCGCCGAGTTGTCGACCGAGCCCGACGGTGGCCACTGCGGCCCGGGCGACGTCGCCGGTCACGGTCACGATGGTCGGACCCGGCGAGTCCGGGGTGCCGAGCGACCGGTACCAGTCGGCACCGAACCGGTGGACGAGCGCCACGTGGGCGAGCGACTCCGCGTTGTTCACGACCGCCGGGTTCGAGCTGGGCGTCGCCGGCCCACCGGGTGAGTCGTCGACGCCCGCCGACCATCCGAGCTGCGGCCCGGTCGTGTAGAGCCCGTAGAGGTACGGAGGGATCTGCCGCGGGAGTGGATCGTCGCCCTCGATCACTTCGAGCAGCGCCGTCTCCTCACCGAACAGATAGTGGTCGGGGCCCTCGACGACCTGGACGTCGAGCCCCGCGAGCAGGCCGGCGGCATCGAACTCGGATCGGGCGACGACGAGCCGATCGACGATGTCGCGGTAGATGGCCTTGGTCGCAACGACGATGCGTCGGGCGTCGACGGCGTGTGCGGCGACGAGTGCGCCTTCGATGACGAGATACGGGTTGGCGCGAGCGAGCGCGCGATCCTTGAACGTCCCCGGTTCGCCCTCGGCCAGGTTGACGACCACGAAGCGCTCGTCGTCGGGGCCGCTGCCGGCGACGACGCCCGCCCATTTCCGAGCGACCGGGAAGCCGGCGCCGCCGCGGCCGCGGACGCCGGCGGCTCGGACGATCTCGATCGCGTCGTCGGGCGTCATCGACCGAGCGGCGCGGAGCCCGTCGAGCCCGCCGCGCTCGACATGTTCGCGGAGATTCGTCACCGCCGGCTCGACGAGCAACCAATCATCCTGCATGGACCACACTCTAATACCAAATCTGAAAAAGGTATATTGAAGGAAGGAAAACTTCGCCGACCGTGCAAACGTGGCGGGCGGCGTCGGCTGACAACCCGACTCGGCCGGGTCGAGTCGGCGCCCTGCCGATGCGTACGGTCGTCGGCGTGAACGACGACGCCACGATCCGCGCCGGGCTCGAGGATCTGCCCGCACCCGAACTCGACCCGGTCGCGACGGTCCTCGACCGGCCGCTCGCCGACTGTCGGGTCGCGATCGTCACCACGGCCGGGTTGAAGCCGAACGGCGAGGTCGCACTGTGGATGACCGGTGATCAGTCGTTCCAGGAGCTCCGGGGCGACGCCAGAGACCTGCAGTTGTCGCACTTCAGCCCGAACTTCGATCGGACCGGGATCATCCAGGACCTCAACGTCGTCTACCCGGTCGATCGGCTCCACGAGATGGCGGGCACGGGGGAGATCGGCTCGGTGAACGAGCGGCACTTCTCGTTCATGGGCGCCCAGATGGAGTACTCGACGATGATCCAGGACACCGGTCCTGCGGTCGCGCAGCAGCTGGTGGACGACGGGGTCGACGTCGTGCTGCTGACCCCCATTTGACCGTTCTGCACGCGCACCGTGAGTGTGCTCTCCCATGTGCTCGAACGGGCCGGGCTCGCCACGGTGGCGTTGGCCAGCATCCGGGGCCAAGCGGTCAGTGCGCGTCCGCCGCGGGCGCTGTTCTGCGAGTTCCCGCTCGGCCGTCCGCTCGGGAAGCCGAACGACGCTGCCTTCCAGTCCGACGTGATCCGCGCCGCGCTCGCGCTCCTCGCGCGCTCCGACGTGCCGGTGCTCGAGACGTACCCCGAGGTCATCGAGGACCGGGGTGACGCTCCGGCGGCGTGCCCGCTGCCGCCCCGCCTCGACACCGACGGTCACCCGGCGGCGGCGGAGGCACGCGGTCTGCGCGACGCGTATCAGCGCAATCTCGATCGGTACGGGCGCACCTCGCTCGGACGGCTCGCCGGACCGGACGAGATCCCCGACCTGCTCGAACGGATCGCCCGGCTCGAGACGGGTGAGTCGCTCGCCGATGCCGAGCTCGACGGGGGCCGGCTCATCGCCGCCGGACAGGACGTGCGTGCCTACTACGAAGAGGCCGGTCTGCAGCTCGCCGACGTCACGGGTGCGCGCCAACTCGAGACCTGGTTCTTCGAGTCGACCGAGGCCGGTCGGCTGCTCGTCCGCGTCCAGGGTGTGCTGGCCGAGCGCAGCGACGACACGATCTCGCGCCAGTACATGATGCCGTTCACCCAGTCGCTGCGCGCCCGCGGCAAGCTCTGACGGCGGGTCCGGGTCAGCCGATCCGGACCCGCCGAGCGACGATGCCGTCGGCATCGCGGTCCCGCGTGTCCCGCACATGTCGGCGTCGATCGACCGTCATCGCCGCGGGGACGGCGTCTCGATCCCGTTCCGGTTCGGCGACGCCGGCCACGTCCGCGACGCTGCCGCGACGGCTGATCAGACCGGCCTCCTGTGTCGCGACGACCGTGTCGGCACCGGGCGCCGGCGTCGACGCCCGGTGGGCTGTCGGCGTGTCGTCCGACCACCGGACGACGACCGCCAGCAACAGGCAGCCCGCCGCACCGAGGAGGTGCGCTCCGCCCACCGGACGCCCGGTGACGAGGTCGAGCACCTCGAACGGAGCCACGGCCGACTCAGACGTCCTCGGTGGCGACCAGGGCTGCTGCTGCCGCCAGGGCGAACGAGGCGACGCTGGCGACGGTGCGGAGGTAGTGCCAGCGGTTCCAGGGCTGTTCGTACGTGGTGCGGCGCCGCTCGATCGCCTCGCTCGCCGAGCCGCGGAGGTCGAACCCGTCGAGGGCGTTGTTCAGCGGCACGTTGCCGCCGATCGTGACACCGAGCACCCCGACCACATAGGTCGCGGTCGCGCCGGCCAGCAGCCAACCGCGGCGGTGCTCGCCGGCGCGGAACTGCAAGACGGCGGCGCCACCGAGCACGAGCGGGATGCCCATGAACGGGACGACGAAGGCCGGGTTGATGATGGCCCGGTTGATGTGCTGCATGGTGTCGACGTAGTTGCCCGCCGGCACGCGCTTGGTGCCGGGGATCACCGACACCGACCAGCCGTACAGCAGGCCGGACATGAGGCCGGTGGTGACGATGCCACCACCGAGGAGAGCGGTCTCGAGATTCATGACGAGGTCCTTTCGAGGCGTGGGTGGGGGTCAGCTCCTGGCCGCGACGGGCGCGTCCCAGGCACCGGAGCGAGCGGCGTTGCGGGCGAACGTCGCGAAGTCTCGGGCGGGTCGACCGAGGGCTCGCTGGACACCGTCGGCGGTGTACGCGTTGTGACCGAACACCTCCGAGAACAGGTAGGCCAGGTGCCCGACGAGCTCCTCGGGAACACCCTGGTCGGCTGCCGCGGCCGCATAGTCCTCGACCGACACGGGGACGTAGCGCATCTGGCTCGCGGTGGCCCGACCGAGTTCGGCGGCGACGTCGGCCATGCTGAGGAGCTGTGGGCTGGTCAGTTCGTACAGCTCCCCGATGTGGCCGTCGTCGGTGAGGGCGGCGACGGCGACGTCGGCGATGTCGTCGGCGTCCACCCACGGTTCGAGGGCGTCGCCGCCCGGCAGCACGATCTCGCCCGACAG
>JAUHYJ010000274.1 GCA_030425785.1 Acidimicrobiia bacterium
CTCCACACCCATGCCGTCGGCGCCCATCACGCGTGCCGACTCGTCCTGCCCGGCATGCGCGGGTCCGATCGGGGTGACATCGTGCTCATCTCCTCGGTCGCAGCCCACACGTTCGGTGCGAACGGTGCGCCGTACAGCATGGGCAAGGCAGCGATCGAGGCGCTCGGCCACACCCTCGCCAAGGAAGAACTGGCGAACGGCATCCACGTCAACATCGTCGCCCCCGGGCTGGTCGAGACCGACATGGGGATCCGGCTCGCGCGGGCGATCACCGGCCGGCGCGACATGGACGATCTGCGCTCGCTCGACGACCAGTACCCGTTCGGGCGGGTGTGCCAACCCGGCGACATCGCCGACGTCGTGCTCTACCTGTGCAGCGACCAGGCGGGGTACCTCACCGACCAGCGGATCGTGGTCGACGGCGGCGCCGGCAGCTCGCGTCGCTCGTGACGAGCGGTCTCCGACCCTGATCTCGCCGCGGCCACCCGACTGCGGCTACATGCCGGCGAGGGTGGTCCAGGCGGTGAGGGCCGACTCGTCGCCCACCGGGCCGAGCTCGTCGGAGCGGCCGTGATCGCGGCCCCACAGTTCGAGCAGGATCACCTCGGCCGGGCCGCGCAGGGCGGCGTCGCCCTTCTCGTGCGCCCGCTTCATCCGGAACTCGCCACCGTCGCTCCAGACCAACCACTCGCCCTCGACGTCGGTGCAGTGGACGTGGAAGCTCGACTCGGGCACCGTGATGCGGCCACGCACGAGCAGGCGGGGGATCGCGATCTCGAAGTACTCGTCGATCCCGTCGCTCGCCAGCTCCGGGTCGATCGGCGAGGGGTCGCCGAGGGCCGACTCGAGGTCCCAGCGATGAACGGCGACCTCGTGGGCCTGGCGCCGAGGCCAGACGGCGGCGACGCGCTCGACCGGGAACGGGTGCCACGTCGCTGCGCCCGGGTCGAGCTCACGCAGGGTCGCGAGCAGCTCGTCGGCACAGCGCCGGTACCAGCCGGCGACGTCGTCGGGATCGTACGACTCGAGCGCCGCCGCCTCGTCCTCGCTCGGTGGCCGGGCGTGGGTCGCGCAGAAGTTCGCCCAGCGGTGGATCTGGCCGAGGTGTTCGGCCAGCCGGGCGACGTTCCAGTCGCCGCACGCCGGGACGGGGGCGTCGAGGTCGGCGCCGACGAGTGCCGACGCGAACCGGTCCATCTCGAGCTCGAGATGGGCGAGGTACCAGTCGGGGGTATGCGGGGCTCCCTGGGCGTTCACGGGACCCGACGGTAGCCTGCGCGTCATGAGCCCCCTCGAAGCACTCGCAGCCGACGACGGAGGCGGCGACCGCCGTCCGATCATCACGATCACCGATGCGGCACTGGTGAAGCTGCTCGAGTTGCGCGCCGACGAGTCCGATCCCGACGACCTCGGACTGCGGTTGGCGATCGCGTCGGCCCCCGGCGAGGACTTCCGCTATGACCTGAGCTTCGACGAGTACCTCACGGCGGCGTTCACCGACGAGGTGCGCACCCACGAGGGCGACGCCGGCTCGATCAAGGTGATCATCCCGGCCGAATCCGTCGAGCGGCTCACCGACGCCACCCTCGACTACACCGACACGCAGGGGCTGGTGATCCGCAACCCGAACCGCCCTGCCGCGCCCGACGTCGAGGGGCTGACCAGCGACGACGAGCTGTCGGCCGAGATCGAGACGATCGTGTCCGGCGAGGTCAACCCGGCGCTCGCGGCGCACGGCGGGTTCGTCACCTACGTCGGCCACGACGGCGAGGGCACCGTCTACATGACGATGGGCGGCGGCTGCCACGGCTGCTCGATGAGCAAGATGACGATGCTCGAGGGCGTGCAGACGATGCTCACCGAGCAGCTCCCGGCCGTCCAGCGCGTCAAGGACCTCACCGACCACACGACCGGCGAGAACCCGTACTACAGCTGACGCACGGCAGCTGACGCCTGCTCCGGCTCAGGCCGTCACGAGCAGGACCACCCCGAACACGGCGAAGAGCGCAGCCGACCCATACCGCAGCACGTCGTCGCCGAGCCGGCGTCCGATCCCCTGCCCGAACACCGCCCCGACGAGGCCGGCGGCGGTGGCACCGGCGGTGGCGCCGATCCACGTTCCGATCGGCTCGTTGCGTGCGGCGAGCGCTGCCGTCGCGAGCTGCGTCTTGTCGCCGATCTCGGCGATCGCGATCGACACCGCGACCGACATGACCACGCTGCCGGCACGCATCGCCTGCCCGGTGTCGTCGACGTCGACGACGACGTCGACGCGTCGTCATCGTCGTCGGCGTCGCCCCGCAGGGTCCACAGCGCGAAGCCGAGGAACAGGATCCCGGCGGCGATCCCGATCGGGCGCTCGGGCAGTGCGGCGCCGAGCACCGCACCGACGACGGTGGCGACGACGTTCGCCAACCCGTAGCCGATCGCCAACCCGATCGCGACCTGGCGAAGGGAGTGGCGAGCGCCGAACCCGAGCGCGAGGAGCTGCGTCTTGTCGCCGAGCTCGGCCAGGAAGACGACGCCGAAGGCGGCGCCGACGGCGACGAGGAAACTCCACACGGCGACGCAGCGTACGATCGAACGATGCAGATCGCCCGCCTGTACCGGGACGCACACCGCTCGTTCGTCGAGTTCGCGTCGACCCTGGGCGCCGACGAGTGGCAGACGCCCTCGCTGTGCACGCCGGGATGGACCGTACGTGACGTGTTGTCGCACATCGCCGGTGTGTCGATCGACATCGTCGAGGGCAACGTGGAGGGGGCGGCGACCGATCCGTGGACGGCGCTGCAGGTCGAGCGTTGGCGCGACACCCCGGTCGACGAGCTGCTGGCGCGCTGGGAGGACGCCATCGGCCCCGCCGCCGACGGCATCGAGTTCGTCGGCGAGGTGCGACCCGTCTTCGACTGTCACACGCACGAGCACGATGTCCGCACCGCAGTGGGCAGACCCGGCAACCGGGACCACGAGATCGTCGGTGTGATGGCGGCAGGCTTCTCGAGGTCGGCCGTCGGCCGTCCGATCGTGATCCGCACGCCCGACGGCGACACGATCCGGATGCCCGGCGACGGTGCGCCGATCGAGCTGCGCGGCGTGACCGCGTTCGAATTCGTCCGGTCGCGTCTCGGGCGTCGGTCGGCGGCCCAGGTTCGCGCCTGGGACTGGAGCGCCGCACCGACCGACGACGAGCTGGCGGCCTGGTTCGCCTTCGGGCCGTCCGAGGTGCCGATCGACGAGTGATCGCGACCGTGATGGCGCGTGTCCGACGGCACACGCCGCCGTCACCGCCGTGGGCTACGGTGACGTGACAACGCAGACCACGGCGCATCGGGGAGGCCGAGATGGCAAGCAAGCAGGTGGCGATCGAGATGCTGGGCCACGTCCCGATGCTCTCGGAGTTCTCGAAGCGCGAGCTCACCCGTCTCTGGGACGGCATGAAGGTCGTCGACCATTCCGATGGCCATCAGATCGTCGGCGAGGGCCAATCGGGTGTCGCGTTCCACCTCATCCTCGACGGAACGGTCCAGGTCGTCCGCAAGAGCAAGAAGCTCACGCTCGGCCCCGGTGACTTCTTCGGCGAGATGGCGCTGATCGACGCCGGCCCGCGCACGGCGACGGTCACGGCGGTCGGGCCCGTGAAGACGGCCTCGATCTCGCGTTCGGTCTTCAAGTCGATGATGGAGGCGTCGCCGAGCGCGATGTGGAAGCTGCTCGTGCACACGACGCAGCGGCTGCGCGACGAGCAGTCGATCACCGCGAGTCTCACGAGCTGAGACGCTGGGCTTCCCGGGGTACCCACGCGGTGCCCCGGCTGCGACCCGCTTTCGGGCTGACGGGCCCCGTCGCCCGCGGCACTCGGCTCAGCCGAGGGCGCGGTCGAGGTCGCGCACGAGGTCGTCGGCGTCCTCGAGGCCGACCGTCATGCGGATGAGGCCGTCGGTGACGCCGCACTCGGCCTGCTCGTCGGGCGTCAGGCTGGCATGGGTGGTGGTCTGCGGATGGCAGACGAGCGTCTCCGGGCCGCCGAGCGACGTGGCCGGCCGAGCGAGCCCGACGCCGTCGATGAGCTGCCTGGCGGCATCGCGGCCGCCGGCCAGTTCGAACGCGAGCACGGTGCCGAACTGGCGCATCTGACGCTTGGCGAGGTCGTGCTGCGGGTGGGTCGCCAGGCCCGGGTAGTGCACGACCGAGACGCCGGGGTGCTGGTCGAGCCACTCGGCGAGGTGCTGGGCGGTCGCCGACTGCTGGGTGGTGCGTACCGCCAACGTGCGGATGCCACGCACCCCGTTGAGCGCGTCGAACGGTGATGCGACGGCACCGTGCAGCACGCCGTAGCCCCACAGTGCGTCGATGAGCTCGCGCTCGCCGGCGACGACGCCGAGGGTGGCGTCGTTGTGACCCGCCAGGCCCTTGGTGGCCGAGTGGACGACCAGGTCGACGCCGTGCGCGAGTGGCTGCTGCGCCATCGGGGTCGCGAACGTCGAGTCGACGACCGTGAACGGTCCCAGGATCGACCCGATCTCGTCGAGATCGCACAGTTCGAGTCGGGGGTTCGACGGTGTCTCGACCAGCACGAGCGTGGTGTGGCCCGGCCGGACGGCGTCGGCGACGGCGCCCGGCACCGTGCCGTCGACGATCGTGACGTCGATACCGAACCGGCGGCACGGCCCTTGCAGCAGCGCGAGCGTGCCGGCGTACAGCTGGCGGGTGGCGACGAGGTGGTCGCCCTGCGAGCACAAGGTCAGGATCGTCGTGGCGAGCGCTCCCATGCCGGAGCCGAACGCCAGCGCGTCCTCGGCCCCTTCGAGGTCGGCGACGGCGTCCTCGAACGCCCGCACGGTGGGGTTCGCGTAGCGGCCGTAGAACTCGTCGGCGCGCATCGCCGTGGCGCGGCGATGGGCGTCGTCGAACCCCTCCGACTCCCACACGCTCGACGCCCACAGCGCCGGTGCCATCGAGCGCCCGCTACCGCGTCGCCCGGCACGGATCGCTCGACTCGCGGGCCGCAACGACGGGTCGGGCCCCTCGGTCGACGCGTCAGGTGACACAGAACTCGTTGCCTTCCGGGTCGGTCATCACCATCCACCAGCCGCCGTGCTCGTCGACGCGCCGCACCTCGGCGGCGCCGGCGTCGAGGAGCTGCGCGATCTTCGCCTGCCTGCCGGCGTCGGTGCGGTCGGTGCGGATGTCGAGGTGGACGCGGTTCTTGACCGTCTTCGGTTCGGGCACGCGCAAGAACAGGATGCGTGGACCGATCCCCTCGGGGTCGACGATCGCCGAGATCGAGCCTTCCGGGGGCAGCGGGATGTCGTTGGCGCGCAGGAAGTCCTCCCACGACAGGTAGCCCGCCGGCGGTGGTTCGACCGTGTAGTCGAGCGCCGTCGACCAGAACGACGACATGGCGGTTGCGTCCCGACAATCGATCGTGATCTGGAACGGCGCGGCCATCGGGCGTACCGTACCCCCATGGCCATCGGCTCCCTGCACGAAATCGTCGTCGACTGCGCAAACCCGATCGCGCTGGCGCGCTTCTGGCAGGCGCTGATCGGGGGTGAGGTCGTCGAGGAGGACGACGATTGGATCGTCCTCGACGGCGACGACGACGGGTTCTACATCGGCTTCCAGCGGGTGCCCGAACGCAAGACCGGCAAGAACCGC
>JAUHYJ010000275.1 GCA_030425785.1 Acidimicrobiia bacterium
ACGGCATCCCGATCGGGTCGGTCGAGCTCGACTCGTGGGCGTATCCGCACGCCTTGGCGCGACCGATCGCCGAGATCGGCTACCCGGCCGAGGTCCCGCCCACCGGCGCGCTCGAATGGTCGGCGCGCGCCGATGCGTTCCCACCGGGAGACGGCGACCCGATCGAGCGGTTCCGCGACCGGATCGGCGCACCGCTCGTCATGCACGCCCGCCACATCGCGCCCGACAGCCCGTACGTCGACGACCCCGACGACTGGTGGGTCGACCGTGCCGCCGCCCACCCCGTCGATCCCGAGTTCTTCCGGCGCTGGTTCGACGATGCCCGCCGCTGGGGCGTCACGTGCATCGAGCAGGACTGGATGCTCATGTACTGGTTCGGCGTCCGTCAGCTGCGGGCCGCGCCCGGGCGGGCCGCCGGCTGGCAGCGCACCCTCGCCCGGCTCGGCGACGAGACCGACATCGACCTCATCTGGTGCATGGCCACCCCGGCCGACATGGTGCTCGCCGCCGAGCTCGAGCGGGTGGTCGCGGTGCGCACCTGCGACGACTACCGCTTCGCGGACGACCCGGCGTTCCTGTGGACGTGGTTCCTCACTGTCAATCGCCTGGCCGACACGCTCGGCCTCACCGTGTTCAAGGACTGCTTCTTCTCGATGCCCGAGCCGAGTGACGAGCCGATCGACGGCGACCGACACGCCGAGCTCGAGGCCCTGCTGGCCGCGCTGTCGGGCGGGCCGGTCGGTCTCGGCGACCGGATCGGCCGCACCGATCGCGACGTGGTGCGACGGACGTGTGACGCCGACGGCCGCCTGCGGCGGGTCGACGGCCCGATCGCCGCCGTCGACGACTGCCTGTTCGGCGGACCCGCACGCGGCGAGGGGCTCATGTGGGCGACGACCACCGCCACGACCGGCCACGGCACGTGGCGCTACGTCCTCGCCATCAACACCGCCGGCAACACGGCTGCCGACGGCGCCGTCGGGACCCCTGCCCGCGACGCGAACACGATCGCCGACCGCTTCGAGCTCGGCGCCGAGCGTGACTGGTGGGACTGGCGTTCCACACGATCCGGCCGCAGTGCGGTGCTCACCGCCGACCTCGCGCCGCGCGACTGGGCCCTGTTCGTCGTGGCCCCCGACGGCGCACCGCCGATCGAGGAGGTGGGCGACGTCACCAAGTACGTCGCGGTCGAGTCAGGCGGGCGTCATGAGCGCGACGGCGGTGCCGAGACCGACCTCGCGCCGCACTGACGAGATCCACCGACCCCGCTGCACGGCGGGCTTCGGCGGCGACACCACGTCCGAGCCGAGCGTGTCGGCCAGCTCGTGCAGGTCGCGCACGCTGAACACGACGCCCATCAGCGAGGAGCGCTCGACCCGATCGGTCTCGGCCAGCTCGAGGATGCAGCCGCGTGCACCGGCGACGTCGTCGAACCGGTGGAACGCCTGTCTGACCTCGGACGTCTCGCGCACCCGCCGGCACTCGAGGCCGAGCGCCGTCTCGATCGCCGCGGAGCTGCGTTCGAGCGACGACGTGAACCACACGAGATGGTCGAGCTCGAACGCGCCGTTCGGGTGGGAGACGGCGTCGAGCGGGTCGCCGGATGCGATCGGGATGCCGTCGACGTCTGTGGGGAGCGGGGACGGCCCGGCGACGGTCAGGCCGACCTCGCCGACGGCGACGGCACCGTTCGCGACCGCGACGTGCCCGCCGGTCACGTCGAACCCGAGCTCGACCCACGGCTCGACCGGCCCGGGAACGCCGATCGTCGCCAGGCCGCAGCTCACGGGTCGAACCGTAGCTGCCAGCTGAAGAACGCCAGCACGTCGGCGATCTCGGCGGCTCGCTTGGCGACCGGCTTGCCCGCGCCGTGCCCGGCGCGCCCCTCCTGCGAGAGCAGGATCGGGCGTTCGTCCTGGTCGGCGGCACGCGCCTGTAGCATCGCCGCCATCTTCCGGGCGTGCATCGGATCGACGCGGGTGTCACCCTCCGCCGTCGTGAACAACACCGCCGGGTACGTCGCGCCGTCGGTGACGCGGTGGTACGGCGAGTACGCCCACAGCCACGCGAACTCGTCGGCGACGTCGGGGTCGCCGTACTCGTCGGTCCACAGCCGCGCGATCAGGAAGTTCGGGAACCGGATCATGTCGAGCAGCGGGACCGCGCACCACGCCGCTCGGCACAGGTCGGGCCGCTGCGTGAGGGCAGCGCCGACGAGCAGACCGCCGTTCGAGCCGCCGGCGATCGCCAGACGATCGCGCGCTGTCCGTCCCGAGTCGACGAGGAAGTCAGCCGCAGCGGCGAAGTCGTCGAACACGTTCTGCTTGTTGGCGCGCTTGCCGGCTGCGTGCCAGTCCTCACCGTGCTCGCTGCCACCGCGGAGCCCGGCGATGGCGTAGAGCCCACCGGCCGAACACCAGGCGGCGATCATCGGCGACCACGTCGGCGAAAGCGTGATCGCGAAGCCGCCGTAGCCGTTGAGGATCGCCGGCGTGTCGCGACTCGGGGTGACACCGGCGGCATGCACGAGGAACAAACCGATCGACGTCCCGTCGAGCGACGGATACTCGACGTACTCGACGACCAGGTCGACGACCCGATCGGCGGGACCGGTCGACGGATGCAGCGGCGCCGCCGCGCCGCCGTCGAAACGGACAACGGTCGGAGGCAGTTCGAACCCGGTGACGACGGCGACGCCGACCCCCGTCTCGTCGTCGGCCGACACGCCGACGACCGACTGCAACTCGACGCCCTCGACGACCGAACACGACCCGTCACGCCAGAGCTCGAGCCGGTCGACGCCGCGCTCGGACGCGACGAGCGCGAACCGCCCGGCACCGAGCGAGGTGAGCTGGCCGATCACGACGTCCCGCTCGGGCAACACGGTCGTCCACTCGGACGCAGCGTCGAGCCGCGCCTCGATCACACGACCCCGCGGCGCATCGAGCGTGGTCGTGCCGAGCAGGCGACCGTCGACGACATCGAGCCAGGTCATCGCGTCGACGCCCGCGACGACCGTGCGCCACTCGCCGGTCGACCGGTCGAGCAGGTGGACGTCGGTGCGGCTCCACCCGACGGTGGCCGTCACGACGAGGTACCGGCCGTCGTCGGACGCCGACACGACGGGCCAGGTCTGCGGTGTCGGGTGCTCGGCCCACACGACCGGGTCGTCGCGCCAGTCGGCACCGATCGTGTGATGGTGAACGGTGCGGTGGTACTCGTCGCCCTCCGGATACCGGGTGTAGTGGAAGCCACCGTTGTCGCGGTCCCATGCGACGCTCGCCGCACGGCAGTTCGGGATCGCCTCGCCGAGATCGGCGCCGTCGGCGGCCCGAGCGACGTGGAGCACCGAGTTCTCGGTGCCGCCCTCGCTGACGCCGTAGGCGACGAGTTCACCGTCGGGCGACGCCTGGTACCAGTCGACGGCCGCGGCGTCGTCGTCGGCATCCGCCGCCGGATCGGCGAGCACGACGACGTCGGACGTCGGGTCGCCGAGCGGGCGCACGACGAGTCGCGCCTGGGGCGCCCCTGCGTCTCGCTCGAGCAGGACGAGACGATCGCCGCGCACCTGTGCACTCTGCACGACCGGCCGGCGCATCAGGTCCTCGACGAGGTCGCGCCACGCTTCGCGTGCGGGGACGGCGTCGAGCGCCGCTCGCGTGCGGGCGTTCTGATCGGACACCCACGCCCGGACCTCGTCGGTGTCGCCGGCCTCGAGCCAGCGGTACGGGTCCGGCACGCTGACGCCGTGGAACTCGTCGACGACCGTGTCGGCGCGGGTCTCGATCCTCGTCACGCTCACTTCCGCCATGCGCGCAGGAGCGTACTTCGGTGATCGAAGGTCATTCGACCAATTGTCCGGACCGACGCCGTCGAGCGAACGGTGCCCAGACGCGAGCATGCCGCCGGTCTCCCGGCGGCATCACACGATGTTCGAGCGTCGGTGCAGGCGACGGCTGGCCCGGGTGGCTGAACTGGTCAGCCGCGACCCATGTTGGGGCGCTTGCCGTGGTTCGCCTTGCTCCGGCGCAGGCGGGCCTTGCGCTTCTTGGTCTTCTTCGACATAGGTCGGCCAGTCTACGGGGAAACCGGCGCCACCCCACCGGCCCCGTGACGCTCGCGGAACCGGCGGACACGTTCGATCTCGACCGGCCGGAAGTTCGGGTCGGCGAGCCGCCGCGCACACACCCGATCGACGGTCTCCCGACTCGGCCGGCCCACCCGTCGCAGGAAGGTCGACCGCATGGTCGCCTTGACGAGCCCGACGAACGGCCGGATCGCGGCCGGCACGTCGTCGGGCTCGCTGACGAACATGAGCAGCCACGTCGTCGCGACGTCGAAGTCGGCCGGACCGCCGCAGGCGTTCTCCCAGTCGATCACCACCGGGCCGTCGGCGGTGACGAGCACGTTCCCGGGATGCAGGTCGCCGTGCACCAGCGAGACGGGTGGCCCGTCGGCGCGCAGGTCGTCGGGTGGCGCGATCTCCCGCAGCCGGACGTGGAGGTCGGCCAACGTCCGCGCGAAGCCGATCGCGAGCCACGGACGACGCCCGAGCAGGGTGAGCATGTCGGTGCCGTCGATCCGGTCGAGCACCAGGTCCGGTCCGTCGACCGCGTGCACCCGCGGCACCGGGTACGCAGCGGCTGCAGCGTGACGCATGCCGACCACCTCGTGTTCGGGCACCGGTCCGTCGTTCCGCCGGCGCAGCACGCGCCCGTCCCCGAGGTCGTAGACGACCGCAGACCGGCCGGCTGCCAGCCGAGGCAGCCCGGGGTCGGGCCGCGGGTCAGCCACCGGCCCAGGCGAGCAGGTCGCCGGCCGACCACGTGTTGACGATTCGTTCGATCGGCACGTCGCGCTCGGCGGCTCGATTGCAGCCGAGCGGCTGCCACTCGAGCTGACCGGTGGCGTGGGCGTCCGAGTCGATCGAGAAGTCACAGCCGTGCTCGATCGCGAGATCGATCAGCTCCCGGGGCGGGTCCAGCCGCTCGGGACGGCAGTTCAGCTCGACCGCGGTGCCGAAGCGGGCGCACGCAGCGAACACGTAGTCGGCGTCGAAGCTCGACTCGGGCCGCTTGCCGATCTTGCGGCCCGTGCAGTGGCCGAGGATGTCGACGTGCGGGTTGGCGACCGCCATCACCATCCGCTCGGTCATCTGCGTGGCCTCCATCCGGAGCTTCGAGTGCACCGACGCGACGACGACATCGAGCCGGCCGAGCATGTCGTCGGACAGGTCGAGCGACCCGTCCTCGAGGATGTCGACCTCCATCCCGGTCAGGATCCGGAAGTCGTGCCCGGCCGCCGCGATGTCGGCGTTGATGCGTTCGATCTCGACGAGCTGGTTCGCCAACCGTTCCTCGTTCAGCCCGTGTGCGACGGTCAGGCGGGCCGAGTGGTCGGTGAGCACCATGTACTCGTGCCCGAGATCGATGGCGGTCGCGGCCATGTCCTCGATCTCGGCACCGCCGTCGCTCCAGGTCGAGTGCAGGTGGCAGTCACCCCGCAGCGCCGCCCGGTACGGGGCGGCCGCATCGTCGAGCCGAACCTGCGAGTCGGCCTCGACCTGGACGAGGTAGGACGGCACGAGCCCCGCGAGCGCCTCGGTGATGACCCCGGCGGTCGCATCACCGATGCCGTCGAGCTCGGTGAGCCGTTGG
>JAUHYJ010000276.1 GCA_030425785.1 Acidimicrobiia bacterium
GCTGCTCGTCGAGATGCAGGATCACGGCGCCTACCGAATCCTCGGCCAGACGATCGACGACGCGGCCGGCGAGGCCTTCGACAAGGTCGCCCGGTTCCTCGACCTCGGCTACCCGGGCGGTCCGGCGATCGACACCGCCGCGTTGCACGGCGACCCGGAGGCGATCCGGTTCCCGCGGGCTCTCAGCGACGACCCGGACAACCTCGACTTCAGCTTCTCGGGACTGAAGACGGCGGTGATGAACCACGTCCGCAAGCACCCCGACGTCTCCTCGGCCGATGTCGCGGCCAGCTTCCAGCAGGCGGTCGTCGACGTGCTGGTCACGAAGTCACGCCGGGCGGCCGAGCGGATCGGCGCGACCGGCATCGTGCTCGGCGGCGGTGTCGCCGCCAACTCGCTGTTGCGCGAGGAGCTGCTCGGCGCGTGTGCCGCGGACGGCGTGCGCGGCTTCCTCCCGAACCGTTCGATGTGCACCGACAACGCGGCGATGATCGCGGCCGCCGGCTGGTATCGGCTGGCGAGCGACGGCCCGACCGATCTGTCGGGGGGCGCGTTCCCGAACCTGAAGCTGCCGCTCGTCGACGCCTGAACCGCCTTCGTTCTGGTCGGAGCATCGGCGCACCGTTGCCGTTCTGGTCGGAGGATTGGCGTGCCGCCGCCGTTCTGGTCGGGAATTCTGACGCTGGACCGTCCAAGACTCCGACCAGAACGAGGTGGGGCGACCGGAACTCCGACCGGAACGCGATGGGGGACTGGACCTCCGACCAGAACGACCGCGCGTCAGGGTTCCGTGACGCCGAGGGTGCGAGCGGTGTCGGACAGGGGGACCTCGGTCCGATCGGGCATGGTGCCGAGCAGCCGATCGCCCGACACCGACGTGATCCCGAGCCAGTAGTGCTCGTTGCGGAAGTGATGGAGTCGGTGATGGCGGTCGAGCCGCCGGTAGTAGCGACTCCGTGGGCGATAGCGGGTGTGCTGCATCAGGTGGACGAACTCGTAGTGCAGCAGACCGATCGCCGCGCACCACCAGGCGGTCAGGAACCCACCGATGATCGATGCGCCGGTGATCCACATCAGCGGCACGGCCCAGGCGGCCGTGACCGCGCCGAACGCCGTGATGAAGACCCCGGCATCGAGGGGTCGCAGCAGCAGCCACTCGACGTCGGGTGGATCGAGGTGGTGACGGTGGTGACCGGTCCCGGTCCCGAGCGTGCGCGTGGCCCACGAGTCGAGCGGGGCATGGAGCAGGAAGCGGTGGATGATCCACTCGACCGTGCCGGTGATCGCCACCGTGACGACGATCGCGATCACATCGCCACGACCGAAGTCGCCGACGGCGAGGCGGATCACGCCGAGCACCAGCGCGGCAACGGCGAGCACGCGCGCCGAACCGCACGTCACGAAGAACCGCCAGATCTGTCGCTTGGTCGACAGCTCGTCGGCCCGGGTCACGGTGGGTGCCGTCATCGCAGCCCGATCTGGTGGCCGACGCGTCGTGCCGCCGCGTCGAACAGGTCGGCATCGTCGCCGACGTAGCCGCGGGTCTGGTTGGTGAGCTCGAACGACAGGAGCCCGAACAGCTGTGACCAGCCGACCACGAACGCGAGCACGGTGGTCGCATCTGCGGGGAACGGATCGGGGACGGCGTCGGCGAGCGCGCGTAGGTCGTCGGCGAGCTGTGGCGTGAGGTCGCCGAGCGGCTCGCCGGGCGCGGCGAGCCGTTCGTGGCGCGCTGCCTCGCCGACGATGCGGGCGAGCGCGACGACGACCCGGATGCCCGGCCCCACGGTGTCGTCGGGTGCGGCGTAGCCCGGCACCGGCGAGCCGTACAGCAGTTGGTACTCGTGGGGATGAGCGATCGCCCATCGGCGGATCGCGGACGCGGTCGCCGTCCAGCGGCCCAGATCGGTGTCGGCCGGCGCCGACGCGGCTCGTTCGGCGACGTCGCCGAGCGCGTCGTAGGCGTCGATGATGAGGCGCGTCAGCAGATCGTCGCGGCTGTCGACGTAGCGGTACACCGCAGAGGACACCATCCCGATCTCGCGGGCGATCTCTCGCAGCGACAAGCCGGCCGCGCCCACCTCGCCGAGCTGGCGGCGGGCCGCTTCCATGATCTCGTTCGTGATGCGGAGTCGGGCATCGGCTCGGGTCTCGCGGCTCACCGTTCCAGTCTGCCGGATGTACGCACGAAAAACGAGAGCACTGCTCTTGATTTACGCGACCGGATCGTGTTGAGTATGAAACGAGAGCACTGCTCTCGTTTCGACGAAGGAGACCGACATGCCCGACCCGACGATGACCGACACGACCAGCACCGGCACGACCAGCACCGGCACGACCGGCACCGGCACGAAGCCCGGTCGCTACCTGGCCCCTGACTGGTTCACCCGGCGCATCCTCAACCCACTCGTCGTCCGGCTCGTCCGGGCCGGTGCGAACGTGCGCGGTGCTCGCGAGCTGCACGTGCGCGGGCGCACGACGGGGGAGTGGCGAGCCGTGCCGGTCAACCCGCTCGAGCTCGACGGGCGGACCTATCTCGTCTCGCCGCGTGGGCACACCCAGTGGTCGCGCAACCTGCGCGCCGCCGGCGCCGGGCGGCTCCGTCGCGGGCGCCATCTCGACGAGTTCACCGCGGTCGAGGTCGCCGACGCCGACAAGGCGCCGATCATCCGCGCCTACCTGCGGGCCTGGGCGTTCGAGGTCGGCAAGTTCTTCGAGGGCATCACCGCTGACAGCAGCGACGAGGAGTTGCTCGCGGTCGCGGCCGGCTTCCCCGTCTTCGAGGTCAGCGTCGCCTGACCAGCCGCATCGGCACGTGGGGGATGCCGTCCTCGACGAACTCGTCGCCCACCACGTCGAAGCCCTGCCGTTCGTACCAGCCGGCCAGGTGTGACTGGGCGTCGAGGACGAGCTCGCCGGCGCCGAGACGCTCGACGAGATCGGCGACGAGGACCCCCGCCAGACCGCCACCGCGGTGCTCGGGCGCGGTGACGACACGGCCGATGCGGACGGCGCCGTCGGGCTCGGTCAGGGTCCGGGCGTAGGCGGCGATCTCGTCGCCGACCTCGATCCAGTGATGGCCGGTGCCGGGCTCGGGGTCGCGGCCGTCGAGCTCCGGGTAGGCGCACGCCTGCTCGACGACGAACACGTCACACCGCAACCGCAGCAGATCGTGCAGCTCGCGCGCGGTCAACTCGCCGAAGGTCCTGCTCACGATGGCGACGTCGGTCGGGAGGCCCACGGCGCGACGGTACCGTGTGGCCGTCATGTCGACCCACGCCACCCTGCCGCTGCGCATCGGATCGTTCTCGCCCGCCGCGCCGGTCGTGCTCGCCCCCATGGCGGGTGTGACCAACCGCGCCTTCCGGGCGATGTGTCGCAGCTACGGGCCCGACCTCGTCTACGTCAACGAGATGGTGATGTCGCACGCCGTCGTGTACGGCAACGCAAAGACCGACAAGATGATGGAGTTCGGATCGGACGAGTCACCGCGCAGCCTCCAGATCTACGGCAGCGACCCCGAGGTGCTCGGCGCCGCCGTCCACCGGGTGTGCGACGAGGGTCGCGTCGACCACGTCGACCTCAACTTCGGGTGCCCGGCCGCGAAGGTGATGCGCAAGGGCGGGGGCGCCGCCGTGCCGGCCAAGCCGCGACTCCTGCGCGCGATCGTGCGTGCCGCGGTGCGCGCCGCCGAGCCGTACGGCGTACCCGTCACGGCCAAGTGCCGGATGGGTCTGTGGGACGACCTGCGCACCGACGTCACGACCGGCCGCATCTGCGCCGACGAGGGCGTCGCCTGGATCGCGATGCACGCCCGCACCGTCGAGCAGCACTACTCGGGCGAGGCTCGCTGGGATGCGATCGGTGAACTGAAGGACGCCGTCGACGGCATCCCCGTGCTCGGCAACGGCGACATCTGGGAGGCGTCCGACGCCGTCGAGATGATGCGCCGGACGGGATGCGACGGCGTCGTGATCGGGCGGGGCTGTCTCGGCCGTCCCTGGCTGTTCGGCGATCTCGTCGCCGTGCTGACCGGTGGCGAGGCACCGCCGTCGCGGTCACTCGGTGACGTCGCCGAGGCGATGCGGCGTCACGCGGGCCTGCTCACCGAGCACTTCGCCGACTTCGGCGGTGAGGATCACGCGATGCGCGACTTCCGCAAGCACACGGGTTGGTACCTGTCGGGCTACCCGGTCGGCTCGGAGGTCCGCCGACGGCTGGCGATGGTGTCGACCCTGGCCGAGCTCGACGACGTGCTGGGCGCCCTCGATCCGTCGCTGTCGATCGTCGAGGGCGGCGAGCGGATCAAGCGCGGCCACACCAACGGGCCGGTCAAGGTGGCGCTGCCCGACGGCTACCTCGATTGCGACGGCATCGATGCCGCCGGCTCGTTCGTGGTGCCCGACGACGCCGGCGTCATGGCGCTGTCCGGCGGCTGAGCCGTCCCCGCTCGGGGGCTCAGGGTTTGACTGCCCGGCCCGCGACCGGCAAGGATCGGGGCCGGTCGCCACGGGGAGATCTCGCGGCCGCCGCAGGGGAACAACTCGACGACAGGAGTCTCGACAAATGGCTGGATCTGGCTCGATTCTCGGCAACGCGGTCACGCGCGTGGAAGACCCGACGCTGCTGACCGGCGACGGCAAGTACGTCGACGATCTCCAAGAGACCGGGATGCTGCACGTCGCCTTCGTGCGGTCCCCGGTCGCCCACGGCACGGTCAACTCGGTCGAGCTCGGCGACGCAGCGTCGATGCCGGGCGTCGTCGCCGTGTACTCGGGCGACGACCTCGGGCTGCCGTCGATGCAGTTCTTCCCGATGATGCCCGAGACCCTCAACCGGCCGATCTTCGCGACCGAGCGCGTCCGCTTCGTCGGCGACATCCTCGCCGCCGTCGTCGCCGAGACGCCCCAGCAGGCCGCCGACGCGGCCCAGGAGATCTTCGCCGACATCGATCCGCTCCCCGCGATCATCGACGCCGAGGCCGGCATGGCGCCCGACGCGCCGTTGCTGTTCCCCGAAGCCGGTTCGAACATCTGCTTCGCCAGCCAGTACCCCGAAGGCGGCACCGACGACGATCCGTGCGCGGGCGCCGCCCACGTGGGCGAGGTCACGATGGTCAGCCAGCGGCTCGCCGGCGTCCCGATGGAGAACAACGGCGTCGTCTGCGTCCCCGGCGACGACGGTGGCCTCACCATGTGGATCAGCCACCAGGCACCGAACTCGGCGCAGGGTGCCTACGCCCCGATGCTCGGCCTCGAGCCCGAGCAGCTCCGGGTCGTGTGCCCGTGGGTCGGGGGTGGATTCGGCCCGAAGGCCGCCACCTACGTCGAGCACGTCGTCGCGGCCAAGGCCGCGATGGTGCTCGGCAAGCCGGTCAAGTGGGTCGAGGCCCGCAGCGAGGACATGGTGTCGCTCGTGCACGGTCGCGACTTCAAGATGAAGGCGCGGCTCGGCGTCGACGCCGACGGCAAGATCGTCGGCCTCGATGCGTCGGTCATCGCCGCCGCCGGTGCCTACCCCGCGATCGGCGCGATCCTGCCGATGCTCACCCAGATGATGTCGGTCGGTGTGTACGACATCCCCAAGGTGCGCTTCGACGCCAAGACGGTGCTCACCAACAACACCACGATCGGGGCCTACCGTGGCGCC
>JAUHYJ010000277.1 GCA_030425785.1 Acidimicrobiia bacterium
CGTCGACTACTTCCCGCGCACCCGTGGGGTGTCGACGCTCAGCTCGCCGGGCGTGATCGTCACGATCCTGCGCGAGATGTGGTCGCTGCGCTCGGAGCTCGAGCACATCCAACGGGTCCGTTGACACGTTCCGCGCGACGAGCTCTCCGCTGCGCGCGAGCCGTCGTGGAACGGCCGGTCTTCCCGGTGATTTGGGATGAACCTGCGATCACGCTGGGGTTGGTCGTTGGTAGCGTGATACCCGGCGGACCTCAGTACGGATCGCCCCATCCCCTCCCTCAGACGTGAACGCCCGCCAGCAGAACTCCCTCACCCGATGGCTTCCTGCCGTCGCGGCCGGTGGCCTGCTCGCGGCCGTAGTGGCGGCCGGCGTGATCTCCGGCGGCGGCGGCGACTCCGCACCACCGGGCACGAACATCGGCACCGTCATCCCCGTCGAGTCCGGCGTGACCCCGACCCAGCCGGAAGGACCGGTCGAGAACCTCGGCGCCGTCACCGATGTCACGGCGCCCGAGGTCACGATCCCGCCCGATCAGCAGATCGGCGCCGACGGCGCCGCCGTCGAGAAGGTGCCCCTCTCCTCGACCCTCGGCAGCGGCATGGCCGGCCCGGAGGTCGAGCGCGTCCAGGAACGCCTCGTCCAGCTCGGCTTCGACCCGGGTCCCGTCGATGGCATCTTCGGCGAGCTCACCCGTCAGTCCGTGTGGGCGTTCGAGAAGCTCGTCATGGGCACGCACCGCAGCGAGGTCACCGGCCGCGTCACCCCCGAGATGTGGGACCGCATGCAGGATCCGATCAAGATTCACCCCCGCACGCCGAGTGGCGGCCTGGCCGATCACGTCGAGATCTACCTGCCCGAGCAGGTGATGATCGTGTTCCACGCCGACGAGCCGGCCGTCGTCACCCACGTCTCGACCGGCGAGCTGAAGCCTGGCGTCACCGACGACACGCCCTGGAACGACTTCAACCAGATCGCCGCCGAGTACTGCGAGGTCGTCAAGATCGACACCGACGCCACCGGTACCCCGCTGCCCGAGATCCGCGAAGAGGCGCGTTGTGGCCGCAGCTACACCCCGCCGGGGGTGTTCCAGGCCTACCGCATGATCGAGGGGCGCCGCGAGAGTGCGCTCGGCGGCATGTACGACCCGATCTACATCAACCAGGGCATCGCCATCCATGGCGCGCTCAACGTGCCGACGTACCCGGCCTCCCACGGCTGCATCCGGGTGTCGCAGTACCTCGGCGAGAAGTTGCAGAGCATGATCGACCTCGGTGATCAGGTGCTGATCTACGACGGCAAGGTCGACCCGTGGAACCAGCCCAAGTCGGCGATGCAGATGCGGTTCGACTACCCCGACCCGAACGCCACGACCACCACGACCAGCACCACGACGACCACGACCACCACGATCGCCCCGACCACGACGGCGCCGGCCCCGACCACGACTCAGCCGGCGACCACCACGACCGCACCGTCGACCACCACGACCACCACGACCACGGCGCCCGCGGCGAACGACGCCGGGCCCGACACCACGGTCGAACCCGTCGACGACCTCTGAGCCCCCGCTGCCGGGTGGCGGTCGAGTTCAGCTGCGCGGGGTCGTTGTCCGTCGTGTCCGAGCCGACATCGGTGGTCGGCTGGCTGCAAGCGACGGGCGCGTCACGTCACACGATGACCGCTGCGGCGTCGTCTGAGGCGCCGGAGGACCGCGGTGTCGCGGCCCGGCGCTGCGGGCTTGGTCAGCCGTCGAGGAAGCGGGTCTGGCAGGCGTCGAGGCCGCCGAGGACGCCGGTACGGAACGCATCGATCTTCTCGAACGCCGATCCGACCTGGTCGACGTTGGCCCCGAGATCACCGAGCAGGATCGCCATCCGGATCGCCTCGTCGAGATCGCCGGGCGAGCTGGCGACCGTCGTGTCCTCTTCGCCGTCACCGTCGAGGTCGACGTCGCTGCGGCCGCGTCGGCCCTGTTCGTCGGGCGTGATGTCGCGCACCCACGCGCCCGTGTAGCAGTCGTTCAACAAGGCGCGCGGCTCGCCCTCGAGTGGGCTGTCGATCTCGACCTGGACGAACTCGGCGGCGGCGACGCCGTAGACGTAGCCCAGCGTGAAGTCGCCGAACTCGTCGTACAGCTCGCGCACGTCGGGCTCGACGTAGATCAGCGAGCGGTCGGCGACGCAGATCGCCGCCAGCGGCATGACGACGCGGGCGTCGGAGCACGTGACGGCGTCGAGCGTGTCGGCGACGAACACCTGGAACGGTTCGAAGTCGCCGGCGAACGCGACCTCCCAGAAGTGGTTGATGTCGTCGGCGAGGAAGAACGGCGCCGAGGTGCACCCGGCCGGGAACAGCTGATCGCGCAGGCCCGGATCGAGTTCGTCGCAGTCGTACGGCGCGTTGCCCTCGAGGAACTCGTCGCCGAAGTCGCTGAACTGGTTGGGCATCAGCGGCAGGACGTCGTCGAGCAATTCGGCACACCGCGCCGGGCCCTCGGTGAAGCCGACCTGGAAGGCCCCGACACGATCGAACGCCGAGCCGTGGCCACCGGGGGTGAACTGGTTCGTGCCCACGGGATCGCGCACCTCGAGCATCGCGAGCAATCCGGCGCGCACGTCGCTGTCGCCGAGGCGGAGGATGTCGGATTCGCCGCGGTACGCCTGACCGGTCCAGGCGCCGGCGAAGCAGTCGGCCTGCTGTTCGGTGACGATCGTGGCGAGCGGCCGGTCGAGAGCACCGATGCGTTCCTGGATGGCGTGGCCGTACTCGTGTGCCAGCACGACCCCCATCACCGCCGGCCCGTACGTGTCGGCCAGCGGTGCGAGCAGGCTGAACTCGCCGTCGCCGTCGTCGTAGGCCATGAAGTCGCCGATGTTGCAGTAGAACGCGACGAACAGCTGGAGTTCCTCGTAGGCGGTCTGCCGCTCCCCGCAGCCGGGGATCTCGGTCTGGCGTTCCGGGTAGCCGGCGTAGACCCCGCCCTCGAGCGGGACGAACTCGTCGCCGTACACCTCGGGGAACACGCCGGCCCACCAGCGCTCGATGTCCGCGAACGCCGCGGCGACGAACTCGTCGTAGTCGCGGTTCGGCTTGTTGGGGTCGATGTCGACCACGTTCGAGATCGGGATCGACACCGACAGCTCGGGCCGGACGATCTCGGGTTCGGTCAGATCGATGTCCTCGAGTGGCACGGTCGTGACCGTGGGTTCGGTCGTCGGCACCGTCGAAGCCGGTGCCGAGGCGTCGGTCGGTGTCGACGGTGGCGGGCCGACGGCGCCGGGCGCGCCGTCAACGACGGTGGTGGGCGTCGGCACGGCCGAACGGGCGATCACGTCGCTGCGGTCGTCGCCGCACGCGACGATGGCGACCGAGGCGAGGCAGAGCCAGGCGGTCGCGCGTGTGGTCCGGGTCACGTCGTCGATGATACGGGCGCGACGACGGCCGACTCGGTCGCCTGCTCAGCGGGGTTTCAGGTCGCGCAGCTGCGTCGGCGGGCGCGTCACTCGTCGAGCACGCCGAGCATCTCGGCGATCTCGCTGCGCTGCGCGCTCGCCATCGACGTGGCGAAGGCGATCACCTCGGGGTGTTCGGCGTTCTCCATCGCGAACTCGGCCATCTCGATGCCGCCTTCGTGGTGCTCGATCATCAGCTCGGTGAACAGCTCATCGGCCGCACGCCCATCGATGCTGGCGAGCAGATCGAGCTCGGCCTCGCTCGCCATGCCGGGCATCTGGTCGTCCTCGGCGACCATGCTCATCCACGTCATCGAGGTGCCGGTCTCGTTCGCCTCGGTCTCGCCGAGCTGGCGCAGCAGCTGGATCATGCGACCGATCTCGATGTTCTGGCCGCGCACGATCGAGCGGGCGATGGTCGACATGCCCGGGTCGATGTCGTCACGGGTGCGGTAGACGAAGCCCATCAGCACCGCTTGCTCGTGGTGGACGCGCATGTCCTGCAAGAAGCCGGTGTCGACGGCGTTGTGCGGCTCGGACCGGCTGTCGCCGATCATCCAGCCGATCATGCCGGCGAGCAGCGCTGCCGTCACGAGCATCGTCACGATGTTGAGCGGGTGCTGCCACCATGGCAGGACGATCGGCTCCTCGCCGCCCCGTCGCTCTCCGCCACCACTCGTGCTCCCGTCGCCGGGGCCGTTGCCGCCCGCATCCTCGGCGGCTCGACGCTCGAGCTCGACGAGTTGGTCGAGTGACAGATCGTTCGCCGAGGGGCCCGTCGACGTGTCCATTCGACCAGTCTGCCACGATGTCCGGACGTTGCGGCGGCTCGGTCGGAGCAGGCGGCGACGGCGATGTTACGTTCGTCACATGTCCGGCAGGGTGGGTCGCCCCAGGGATGGAGACTCGGCGGAGACCCGTCGACGGATCCTCGACGCCGCCCGCGCGAGCTTCGCGAAGGACGGCTACCGCGCGACGACCAATCGCAAGATCGCCGACGAGGCCGGTATCACGTCGGGTGCGATCTACCACTACGTCGAGTCGAAGGCCGAGCTGTACGCCGCGGTGTACTGCGACACGATCGACGCGCTCTACACCGAGTTCGAGCGCATCGCCGCCGCCGAGTCGACGCTGCTGCGCCAGTACTCGGCGGTGCTGCAGCGCGCCTGCGAACTGCAGATGCACGACCCGTCGATCACCGGGTTCATCGTCGCCGTCGCCCAGGAGACGCAGCGACACCCCGATCTGCTCGAACGGCTGGCGCCCCAGCGTGGACGCCACGCCAGGTTCTTCAGCGGCCTCGTGGCCGATGCCGCCGATCGGGGCGAGCTGGCGCCGGACATCGATCGGCGGGCGCTGGCGGACCTGCTGGGCGCGGTGTTGACGGGCCTGGCCCGCATGGCCGCCGCAGCGGGCGACCCGCAGCGGTACACAGCGGCCGTCGAGGTGCTCGAACGCTTCCTCGACGGCTCGCTGCTCACACCGTCCGCGTGATCAGTGCTGGGCCGAGCCAGTCGGACGGTCGGCTCAGCCGTCGAGTGACGAGCACTCGAACGCCATCGAGATCATCGACTCCTCGAGCTCCTCGACCGTCGAGGCATCGCCCATGGCGTCGCGCAGGCAGTCGGCGTCGACGGTCTCGTCGCCTTCGAACTGCTCGATGATCGCGTCGCGGTACGACGAGAGGTCGACACACTCGGTGAAGACACGGTCGCCGATCGCCTCGCCTTCGGCGCTGATCTCGGCGTCACCCTCGGTGCCGGCGTCCACGATGGCCTCGGCGTCGTCGTCGCTCAGCTCACCGGCGAGATCCTCGACACAGCCGCGATCGAACTCGATGCCCTGCTCGCCGGCGAGTTCGTCGAACATGTCGGCGACTTCCCCCTGCGTGCCACTGGGGCCGCCGCCTCCGATGCCTCATCCCGACGATGCGAGCCATGGCGAGCGGCACGGGGCGCAGCTTCGACGATCTCGACGCCGCGCGCCGATGGCTGCTCACCAGCGACGACTGCACTGGGCGCGTCGGCGTCATCGGGTTCTGCATGGGTGGCGGCTACGCGCTCATGCTCGCCGGCTCCGGCGACTACCAGGCCTCCAGCGTGAACTACGGGATGATCGACGATGCCGAGAACGTCCTGCGCCACTCGTGTCCCGTCGTCGCCAGCTTCGGCGCCGAGGATCGGT
>JAUHYJ010000278.1 GCA_030425785.1 Acidimicrobiia bacterium
ACTGGAGGACCGGCGAGTACATGAAGCTCGTGGCGTACCCGACCCGCTGCCCCCCGCCGTCGTAGACCATGTGGTCGTCGTGCACGGGACGATGGTCCTTCGGCGGGATCATGCCCGCCGCCTGGTACGTGGCGTCGTAGTCGGCGGGGTCGACGACGAGCCCCATCATCTTCCACCGCGACGTCCGCTCGGCCCGCTCGCGCAGGATCGCCCGACGGCCGACGAACGGCCGATCGTCGTCGTCGATGCCGGCGAGCATCCACCCCAACCCGAGCTCGTCGGGCGTCGAGCGGTGATCGTCGTTCTCGGCCAGTCGGCTGGCGTCGAAGTCGACGTGGATCAGGAGGAGACCGGCCTCGATGCGAGCCATGAGGAGCGCCGTCTGCCCGAACGGCGTGATGCCGTGCGGCGCGCCTGCGTCGGCGACGAGGTCCCACACTCGCTCGGCGTCGGCGGCGTCGCAGGTGATCTCGTAGCCGAGATCGCCGGTGAAGCCGGTGCGGCTGATGCTGACCGGGATCTCGCCGGCGAGCTTGCACGGCGCGTGTTCGAAGAACCCGAGCGAGCTCACTTCCGGAGCGAGCGTCGACAGGATCGCATGGCTCCGCGGCCCCTGGACCGCCAACATGCCGTGCTCGTAGGTGACGTCGTCGATCTGCACGCGGAGGCGACCGGCGAGGTCGGACAGGTACGCGAGGTTCGGCTCGGCGGCGGTGAGCAGGAAGTCGTCGGCGGCGTGGCGGAACACCACGCCGTCCTCGTTCACGAAGCCCCGATCGTCGCACCAGATCGTGTACTGCGCCTGGCCGGGTCGGCAGCGGCGGATGTCGCGAGCCAGCACCCCGGCGAGGAACCGCTCGGCGTCGGGGCCGGTGACGCGGTACTTGTACAGCGGCGACGAGTCGAACATGCCGGCGGCGTTGCGCACGGCGACGTACTCCCACTTCTCCGACATCTGGTAGCGGTCGACGACGAGATGCCCGGCCCAGTGACTCCAGAGCGAGGTCTGATTGGCGGCGGCCACCCGGGAGTGGAACGGCGACTGTCGCAGCATGCCGCGACGCTAGCCCGCTATTGGACAAGCGCGCAACAGGTGCGTAACGTCGACCGGATGGCCCGTCTCTCGCCCGACGAACGCCGCCGGGCGATCATCGAGGCGACCTTGGCGGTCGCCCGCCGCAACGGTCTCGGCGCGACGACGGTCCGAGACGTCGCCGACGAGATGGGGACGTCGAGCGGGCTGGTGCACCACTACTTCGACTCGATGGACGAGGTCCTCGCCGTGGCCTTCGAGCACGCCGCCGGCGCCGACCTCGAGCGGGCGCGCGCGGTCGTCGCCGAAGCACCGACCGCCACCGAGCAGCTCGACGCGTTCATCGCGTGCTACGCACCGGCCCAGTCCGACTGGACGATGCAACTCTGGCTCGACGCCTGGGCCGAGGCCGCTCGGCGGCCGGCGCTGCGGAACGTCTCGCAGCGGCTCAACCGGGCGTGGCAGGAACTCGTCCGTTCGATCGTCGCCGACGGCGTCACCGCCGGCGAGTTCGCCACCGACGACCCCGACGCCGCGGCGTGGCGCCTCCTGTCGGTGCTCGACGGCCTCGCGTTGCAGGTCGTCGCCCACGAGGCGCTCATCGGCCGCGACGAGGTCGTGGCCTGGACCCGGGCGGCCGCCGACCGCGAGCTCCTGCCGTCGGCCCCGGCTGCAACGAGGGCGGCCACCCGCACCCGCCGATAACCTGGACCCGCATGTCGCGGCCGGCCACCGATCGTCGCTCCGAGATCCTCGACGCGGTCGTCGACGCGATCATCGAGGTCGGCTTCACCGACATGACGGTTGCGGACGTCGCCTCCCGTGCCGGCGTGTCCACGGCGTTGGTGCACTACCACTTCTCCTCGAAGGACGCGCTGATCGCCGCGGCCCTCCGAGCTGCGAGCGACGAGGACAAGACCTTCCGGAACGAGCTGGCCGACGGCGAGGGCACCGCCACCGAACGACTCGTGCTCGTCCTGACCCGATCGCTGCCCGAACCCGACGACGCGTCCTGGATCCTGTGGATCGAGACGTGGGGCGAGACGCGGCGCTCGGCCGACATCCGCGAGGTCATGGCCGACCTGAACGGCCACGAACACGCGACGATCGTCGCGCTCGTCGAGGAAGGCATGCGAGCGGGCGAGTTCGTCGTCGCGGATCCCGACGGCGCGGCGACACGACTGACGGCGTTGCGCGACGGCCTCGCGATCGAGCGGACCCTGTTCGGCACCGGGCAGGGCACGGACGAACTCCTCGAACAGGTCCGAGCCGCGATCCGCTACAACCTCGACCTCACCCCGGCACGCTTCGCCGAGCTGACGCAGTCCTGAGCTGACGCAGGGCCGAGCTGACGCTTCGCCGAGCTGACGCAGTACTGAGCTGACGCAGGCCTGAGCTGACGCTTCGCCGAGCTGACGCAGGGCCGAGCTGCTCAGACCGTCGCCAGCGCGGCGGCCGCGGCGGCGACGCCCGAGCGTTCGATCGGCGCCCCCATCTCCGCCAGTGCGGTCTCGACGGTGCCGAGCACGCCGAGGACCATCGGCGCGTTGACGTGACCCATGTGACCGATCCGGAACGAGCGCTCCGCGAAGTCGCCGATGCCGACGCCGAGGGTCACCCCGAAACGCTCGCGGCACCGGCGCGAGAGCTCGATCGCATCGATCGAACCGGTCGTGACCGCGGTGACCGAGTCCGATCGCTGCGACGGGTCGACGGCCACGAAGCCGATCCCGTCGGCGGTCGACCACGCGTCGACGGCGGCGCGCACACCGCCGGCGAGACGCGCGTGGCGAGCCCACCGCGACGCGAGCCCCTCCTCGGCGATCATCCGGAGCGCCTCGCACAGGCCGAACAGGTGTGAGACCGGTGGCGTGCCACAGAACCGCAGGTAGTACGGACCGTCCTCGGTGCGGTACGTCCAGTCCCAGTAGCGGGTGCGGAGGTCTGCGTGCCGATGGGCGTCGAGCGCTCTCGGGCCGGCCCACACGATCGCCAGGCCGGGCGGGGTCATCATGCCCTTCTGACTGGCCGCGATCGTGACGTCGACGCCCCAGTCGTCCATGCAGAACCGCTCGCACCCCATCGATGCGATGCAGTCGACGAACAGCATCGCGGGGTGTCCCGCGGCGTCGATCGCCGCCCGGATGGCGGGGATGTCGTTGCGCACCGACGAGGCCGTGTCGACGTGGACCGTGAGCACCGCCTTGATCTCGTGGCCTGCGTCGGCGCGCAGGTGCTCCTCGATCATCGCCGGGTCGACCGCGTGACCGACCGGCGCGGTGAGCAGGTCGACGCGCAACCCGTTGAACGTGGCCATCTCACCCCAGATCGCGGCGAACCGACCACAGTCGGCGACCAGCACCCGGTCACCGCGGGACAGGGTGTTCATCAGCGCCATCTCCCAGCCCGCGTGACCGTTGCCGATCGGCACGAATGCGCGGCTCGTGGTCCCGGCGATCTCCGGCAGGGCGTCGAAGATCTCGTCGATCCGCTCGGTGAGCTCGCCGGCGTAGATGTCGGGCATCGGACGTTGCATCGCCGCCAGCACCCGCTGGGGCATGACGCTCGGGCCGGGGATCGCCACGATCTCGGGTCCGTGTGCGAGCGAGATCAGGTCGTGATCGGTCACGTGGCGATTCTGGCACGACCGACCGCCGGCCACCTCGACCGTCCGACGGAGCGACCGACCGAGGTCGTGCCGCCGGCGCGCTACGCGTCCAGCAGGCGGAGGGCGTCGTCGCGGATGTCGATCCCGACGCGTGTCCCCGGCGCAGGAACCCACGCCGCACCGTCGTTCGGTGTGACGACCTGGACCCGGCACGACGGGAGTGCCACCTGGACGTGGCTCGTCGAACCGACGAACACGACGTCGGCCACGTCGCCAACGACCGTGCCGTGCTCGGGCGCGACGAGCCGCAGGCGCTCGGGCCGGGCGAACACGACGCAGTCGCCGCTCCGCTCCCCGGTGGCGACCGGGATGCGAGCGCCGTCGAGCTCGACGACGTCCTGCCCCGTCACCGTCACCGGGATCAGGTTGGCGAGGCCGAGGAAGTCGGCGACGTAGGTGCTCGCCGGGTTCTCGTAGACGTCGCGCGGCGGACCGACCTGCTCGATCGTCCCCTCGCGCATGACCGCCAGGCGGTCGGACATCGTGAGTGCCTCCTCCTGGTCGTGGGTGACGTAGACGAACGTGATCCCGACCTCGCGGTGCAGCGCCTTCAGCTCGAACTGCAACGAACGCCGCAGCTTCGCGTCGAGCGCGCCGAGCGGCTCGTCGAGCAACAGCACGCGCGGGCGCAGGACGAGGGCGCGAGCGAGCGCGACGCGCTGCTGCTGCCCGCCAGACAGCTGGTGCGGTCGGCGACCGGCCAGGTCGCCGAGCTGCACGAGTGCGAGTGCCTCGCCGACGCGGCGTGCACGTTCGACCTTGCCGACGTCCTGGAAGCGCAAGCCGAATGCGACGTTGTCGGCGACGCTGAGGTGCGGGAAGAGGGCGTAGCTCTGGAACACCGTGTTCACGGGTCGACGCTCCGGTGGCACCCCGGCGATGTCGGTGCCGTCGATCAGGATCGAACCGGACTCGTTCTCCTCGAACCCGCCGATGAGCCGCAAGGTGGTGGTCTTGCCGCACCCGGAGGGCCCGAGCAGGGAGAAGAACTCGCCCGCCGCGATCGTCAGGTCGATCCCGTGGAGGACTCGCTGCGCGCCGAAGCTCTTCGAGAGCGAGACGAGCTCGATGCGCCCTCCCCGGACGGGGTCACCGACCATCGCCGCAGGTTCTACCACCGTGCCGGTCACCGGTCGACACCGACCGCCCGCCGGAGCTGCTCGTGCGCCCAGTGGACGCCCCGTTCCTCGGTCGTCGCGAGCACCCCGTCGGCGTCGAGGCCGGCGTCGTGGGATCGCTGCACCGCGAGGCAGATGTCGACGTCCTGCTGGTGCACGAGCCGGTGGGCCGCGACGATCGCGGCGCGGTCGTCGTCCGTGCGACCGGGGCGCAGGTAGAGCCGTCGCTCGACGATCGTCGTCGATGCGTCGACCGGCTCCATCCACATGATCAGTGCGGCGTCGGGGAACAGGTTGATCATCGCGTTCGGCCAGATCGTCAGGTACGAGCCGACGTCGTAGGGTCGCTCGGTGTCGGCGGCGAAGATGCGCTCCCATCCCGGCTCCCCGGGGAGCAGCGACGAGCGGATCCGCTCGTCGTCGGCCGCGCCCGGCCGCAACAGCCGGTCCCATGCGTAGAGCACGGGACCCTCGCTCACCATGGGGTAGTCCTCGGTCGACGACGTGTCGATCTCGGGATGCACGAACGGGGTGTGGTAGTTCTCCGAATAGTTCTCGAGCAGCGCCAGCCAGTTGAACGCCCGGCGATCGCTCTCGACCAGTTCGAGCTCCATCGCCTCGAGCGGACACGCGTCGACCGCAGCGGCCAGTGGGCCGAGATCGAGCGTCGCGCCGGGTTCCGCGACGTTGACGAAGACCAGACGCCGCCACACCGCGATCGCCACCGGCTTGAGCGAGTAGTCGGCCACGTCGAAGCCCTCGGGATGGCCCACGCCGCCGGCCCGCGCGAGCGACCCGTCATGGCGG
>JAUHYJ010000279.1 GCA_030425785.1 Acidimicrobiia bacterium
CGGAACATCGTGACGTGACGGAACGGCACGCCGTCGACCTTAGGCCGGTCGTGCGTCGGCGGTGACGACCTCGGCGCCGGCCGCCGGTGCACAGATCCACACCCGTGCGGTCAACCCATCGTGGTGGTAGCGGGCGACCACGTCGGCGGCGAACGCATCGGCTTCGTCGGCGCGCACGAGCGCCACGGCGCAGCCGGCGAAGCCACCGCCGGTCATCCGGGCGCCGAGGCATCCGGGTGCGTCGGCCGCGACCTCGACGATCCGGTCGAGGCCCGGCCCCGACACCGCGAAGTCGTCGCGCAGCGACCTGTGGCTCGCCGACATCAGGCGACCGAGTTCGACGGCGTCGTCCGCGGTCATCGCCTCGGCCGCCGACAACGTGCGCTCGTTCTCCGAGATCACGTGACGGGCACGCCGGCGGTCGGTGTCGTCGCGCACCCTCTCGAGGTCGGCTGACGTGGCGTCGCGCAAGGCGGGCACGCCGATGTCGCGAGCGGCGCGCTCGCACGACGTGCGCCGCTCGCCGTACGCGGCCTCGGCGAGCACGCGACGCGTCGAGGTGTCGAGGATCGCCACCACCGCGCCGCTCGGCAGCGGCGTCGGGGTGAGCGTGAGGGCACGGCAGTCCATCAAGCTGGCGTGGCCGGCCACGGCGCCGGCGCTGATGAACTGGTCCATGATCCCGCTCGGGAGCCCGACCACCTCGTTCTCGATCCGCTGACCGAGCCGGGCGACGTCGATCGGCGACCGGCGGACGCCGGCTCGCGCGAGCAGCGCCGTGATCGCCGCCACCTCGAGCGCGGCGGACGACGACAGGCTCGCGCCGGTCGGGATGTCGGTGTCGATCGTCGCTCGCCAGCCGCCGGCCGGCACGTGGGTGAGGGCGATGACACCGGCCAGGTGCCGGGCCCACGTCGGCGCGTCACGGGGGTCGGCGGCCGGATCGAGCACGACCTCGCCGAACCCGGCGGCGTCGATCTCGACCGGGCCCGTTGCCTGGTCGCCGTGCGAGCCGAGTGCGATCACCGTGTCGAACGGCAGCGCCATCGGCATCGTGTAGCCGTCGTTGTAGTCGGTGTGCTCGCCGATCAGGTTGACCCGCCCGGGCGCACGCACGACGACGTCGGGTTCGCCCCAGCGTTCGCCGAACCGCCGGACGGAGCGCTCGAGGGCAGTCGCCACGGGAGCGAACCTACCGGTGGGGCGCCCGCACCCGACGAGCGAGACGTCGAGCGAGTCGTGGGGCGATCGGCCAGATACGGTGCAGGCCGTGGACGTACGCATTGGTGTGACGCAGGCTCCTCGCGAGATCACGCTCGAGGTCGACGACGACGCTCGCGACGACGTGAAGTCGAAGGTCGAGGCGGCCCTGTCCGGTGCCGTCGACGTGCTGTGGGTCACCGACAAGCGCGGCCGCGACATCGGGGTGCCCGCCGCGAAGATCGCGTACGTCGAGGTCGGTTCCGCCGACGGCGATCGCCGCATCGGCTTCGGCGGCTGAGCAGCCCCGTGGGCCGCGAGCCATGACGTCGCAGGTCGAGGACCTCCTCCTCGACCGGCGTCTCGTCTTCGTCACCGGCAAGGGCGGGGTCGGCAAGACGTCGATCGCGGCCGCACTGGCCGAGCTGGCCGCCCGCAGCGGCCGCCGGACGCTCGTGTGCGAGATGGACGCGAAAGGGGCGCTGGCCGACGCCCTCGGTGCCGACGCGCTCGAGTTCGAGCCGCGCGAGATCGAGCCGAACCTGTTCGGGATGGCGATGAACACCGAGGACTCGCTGCGCGAGTACCTGCGGCTGTTCGTCAAGGTGCCGTTCCTCGGCAAGATCGGACCGTTGGCCCGCACGTTCGACTTCGTGGCCGACGCCGCCCCCGGCGTGAAGGAGATCCTCGCCGTCGGCAAGCTGTGCCACGAGGTCCGCGAGCGAAACTACGACGTCGTCATCGTCGACGCCGAAGCGAGTGGCCACATCGTCGCCCAGATCGGGGCACCACACGTCATCCGCAACCTGGTCCAGGTCGGCATGGTGCGCGACCAGACCGACTGGATGCTCGACATCCTGCACGACCCGGCAACGACCGCTGTCGCGATCGTCACGACGCCCGAGGAGATGCCCGTCAACGAGACGCTCGACCTCGTCGACCGGCTCGAGGACGAGACGGGCGTCGCGCCGACCGCGGTCGTCGCCAACCGGGTCCTGTCGTCGTGGTTCGACGACGACGAGATGCAGCTGGTGAGTGCGCTCGGTGACCACGTCGACCTGCTCGTGGAGGCGGTCGGCAAGGGGGCGGCGACCGTCGTGGCGGCCGCGCACATCGCCGAGGCGCGCCGGGCCATCGGTGCCGGCCACCTCGAGCGCCTGCGAACGGGGTTGCGGGACGCCGTCGGCGACGTGCCCATGTTCGAGGTGCCGGAGCTGTTCACGCGAGCGACGGGTCGGCGGGTGGTGACCCTGGTCGCCGATGCGCTCGAATCGGCCGAGGCGACGTGATGGCGGCCTCGCTCGTGTCCCTGCTGGCCGCGAAGGAGATGGTGCTCGTCTGCGGATCGGGCGGCGTCGGCAAGACGACCACGGCCGCGGCCATGGGGGTGGCGGCGGCGACGCACACGCGCGGTCGGGTCCTGGTCATGACCGTCGACCCCGCTCGGCGACTGGCGGATGCGCTCGGTGTCGGGGCCCTCGGCAACGACGCGACCCGGGTGCCCGACGACGCCTTCGTCGACGCGGGTGTCGAACCCCACGGTGAGCTGTGGGCGGCGATGCTCGACACCAAGGCCGGGTGGGACGAGTTGATCCGTCGGCACGCCCCCGACGCCCAGCTGCGCGATTCGGTCCTGGCCAACCCGCTGTACCAGAACATCACGAGTCGGTTCGTGCACAGTCACGACTACCTCGCGATGGAACGCCTGCACGAGCTGCACACCTCCGGCGAGTGGGACCTCATCATCGTCGACACGCCGCCGTCGAGGAACGCCATCTCGTTCCTCGACGCGCCGGGGCGGATGAAGGAGTTCTTCGGGTCGCGCCTGCTCAAGTGGCTCACGGTGCCGTACCGGTCACGGCTGTTCACGATGGCCTCGAAGCCCTTCTACCAGGTCGCCGACCGCGTCCTCGGGTCCCGGTTCCTGCAGGACATCGCCGAGTTCTTCATCCTGTTCCAGACGATGGAGCAGGGCTTCGTGCGTCACGCCCGCCAGGTCGAGCGACTGCTGTCCGACCCGCGCACGACCTTCGTCGTCGTCTCGACGCTCGAGGCGGCACCGACCCACGAGGCGTCCTACCTCGCCCGTGCGTTGGCCCGGCGCGAGCTGCCGCTCGGTGCGATCGTCGCGAACCGCGTCCTGCCACGGGCGTTCACCGCCAAGGCGGCGGGCACGAGCGCACGCAAGCTCGGCAAGGCGGCGGGTGGCGAGCTCGCGCCCCGCCTCGCCGGCGAGCTCGGCACCGACGCCGATGCCGTCGAGCACGTGCTCGGCGAGCTGTCGGAGCGGTTCGCCGACGTGGCGATCGTCGCGACGCGCGAGGCGGAGCGGCAGGCCGAGCTGTCCGAGCTGGCACCGATGCTGGTGACGATCCCGGTGCTCGACCGCGACGTCAACGAACTGTCCGACCTCGCCGAACTCGCTCGGAGCTTCACGTGACCGATCCGCTCTCGTCCCTGCCCGAGCCCGACGATCGTCGGCTCGCCGTGCGCGTCACCGCCGATGCGCTGCGTCAGCTCCGTGGCGGGAGCCCGTGGTTGTACGACGGCTCGATCACGTCGGTCAGCCACGAGGGCGACCCCGGTGACCTCGCCGTCGTGTTCGACCACGATCGCAAGTTCGCCGCGATCGGTCTGTACGACCCGTCGTCGCCGATCCGGGTCAAGGTCCTGCACGCCGGTGATCCGCAACAGATCGACGCCGGATTCTGGCGTTCGCGCATCGGGACCGCCGTCGAGCGACGATCGGCGCTCGCCGACGATCCCGGCACGAACGCCTACCGCCTCGTCCACGGCGAGAACGACGCCCTCCCGGGGCTGGTCGCCGACCGCTACGCCGACACGATCGTCGTCAAGCTGTACAGCCCGGCGTGGTTCCCGCACCTGCGCCCGGTGGTCGACGCACTGCTCGCCCACCGGCCGGCCGAGCGGGTCGTGCTCCGGCTCGGCCGATCGGTCGCCGCGGGGGAGACGTTCGGGCTCGTCGACGGCGACGTCGTGCACGGGCCCGCGGTCGCCGGGCCGGTGCGCTTCGTCGAGCGCCACCTGTCGATGGAGGCCGACGTCGTGCACGGCCAGAAGACGGGTCACTTCCTCGATCAGCGCGACAACCGCGCCCTCGTGCGCGGCATGGCGTCCGGCACCGACGTGCTCGACGTGTTCGCGTCGACCGGTGGGTTCGCGCTGTCGGCGGCGGCCGGTGGGGCGACCTCCGTCCATCTGATCGACCAGTCGGCGCCGGCGTTGGCGACCGCCGAGCGGAACCTCGCGCACAACCGGCACCTCCCCGAGGTGCGCCGCTGTGCGGTGCACACGACGGTCGGTGACGCCTTCGAGGTGCTCCAGCGCCTCGCCGGTCGCGACGAGCGATTCGACATCGTCGTCGTCGACCCGCCGAGCTTCGCGTCGAACCAGGCGGCGGTGCCGAGGGCGCTCGCGGCGTACGGGCGGCTGACCCGGCTGGCGCTGGCGGTCACGAAGCCCGGTGGCACGCTGGTCCAGGCGTCGTGCTCGAGCCGCGTCACCGCCGACGACTTCGCCCAGACCGTGCTCGACGCCGCCGCATCGGCGAAGCGCGAGGTCGTCGAGCTACGTCGCACCGGGCATGCGGTCGATCACCCGATCGGCTTCGAGTTCGGCGCCTACCTCAAGGCGATCTACCTCCGGGCCTGACCCAGGCGTCATCCCGCCGCGGTGGCACTGCGGTGCTGGGATGGTGCCGTCAGGACGTGGCGTCGGACGGTGCCGTGAGGCGGAGGAACCGGTCGACCGCCTGCTCGGCTGCTCGCCGCGCCGCCGGCGGCGCGGGCGGGTCGTCGCCGAGCAGGACGGTGATCTGCACGTCGCGCACGACGAGCCCGTAGAACAGCCGGAATGCCTCGGACGGATCCGGCGCCTCGAGCATGCCGGCGTCCGAGAGTGCGGCGAGGTACCCCTCGACGATCGGACCGATCCGGTGGCGACCGCCGGCGAGCAACGCGGCGGCGAGTTCGGCGTCGGTCATGGCGGCGCGATTGAGGGCGATCGACGATGGGCTCGTCAGCAACGTGAGGAGGCCGGTCGCGTAGTCGACGAGCACCTCGCGGTGATCGCGATCGTCGGCGAGCGCGGCGGTGACCGCCGCCGCCGACCGATCGGCGTTGCGTTCGATGAGGGCCCGCAGGACACCGGTGCGATCGCCGAACCATGCGTAGAGCGTCTCTTTCGACGCTCCGGCTCGTCGGGCGACCGCCAGCATCGTGAGGCCGCCGACGCCGTCCTCGACCAGGACGGCGAGTGCGGCGTCGAGGATGGCCTGTTCACGCTGTTCACGTTCTGCGGCCGGCAGGCGGCCGCGACGCTTCGTCGGTGTCACGGTTGACAACCGTACCACGTCGTACGTATTGTGCACCATCCGAACGACGAAGT
>JAUHYJ010000280.1 GCA_030425785.1 Acidimicrobiia bacterium
ATGGTGCTCGGTCGACCTGCGCGACGGCAACCAGGCGCTGATCGACCCGATGGACCCGGTGCGCAAGCTGCGCATGTTCGAAGAGCTCGTCGCGATGGGCTTCAAGGAGATCGAGGTCGGGTTCCCGGCGGCCAGCCAGCCCGACTTCGACTTCTGTCGCCAGCTCATCGAGGACGACCTGATCCCCGACGACGTCCACATCCAGGTGCTCGTCCAGTGCCGACGCGAGCTGATCGAGCGGACGTACGAGGCGATCGCGGGCGCGCCCCGCGCGATCGTGCACTTCTACAACTCGACCAACCCGCTCCAGCGCGAGGTCGTGTTCGGGATGGACCGGGACGGCATCAAGCAGATCGCGGTCGAGGGCGCCAAGATGTGCAAGAAGCTCGAGGAGACGATCCCCGAGACGGCCGTCCGCTACGAGTACTCGCCCGAGAGCTTCACCCTCACCGAGCCCGAGTACGCCGTCGAGGTGTGCGAGGCCGTGATGGACGCCATCGAGCCGACCCCCGACGACCCGATCATCCTGAACCTGCCGGCCACGGTCGAGTGCTACTCACCGAACGTGTACGGCGATGTGATCGAGTGGTTCTGCCGCACGATCAAGGACCGCGAGTCGGTGATCGTCAGCCTGCACCCGCACAACGACCGCGGCTGCGCCATCGCCGCCGCCGAGTTCGGTGTGATGGCCGGGGCCGACCGCGTCGAGGGCACCCTGTTCGGCAACGGTGAGCGCACCGGCAACGTCGACGTCGTCGCACTGGCGATGAACCTGTTCGTGAACGGCGTCGACCCCGAGCTCGACATCTCGGACATCGACGCCCTGCGCCGCACCGCCGAGTACTGCAACCGTCTGCCGGTGCCCGAGCGTCAGCCCTACGTCGGCGACCTCGTCTACACCGCCTTCTCGGGCAGCCATCAGGACGCCATCAAGAAGGGGTTCGAGGCCCTCGACGCGAAGCACGGGAAGGGCAACTACGACCAGTGGGGCGTGCCGTACCTGCCGATCGACCCGCACCACGTCGGCCGGTCGTACGAGTCGGTCGTGCGCGTGAACTCGCAGTCGGGCAAGGGCGGCGTCGCCTACGTGATGAAGGAAGAGCACGGTTTCGACCTGCCACGCCGCCTCCAGATCGAGTTCTCGAAGGCGATCCAGCACCACACCGAGAACACCGGCACCGAGATCACGCCGGCGGCGATGTGGGACACGTTCCAGAGCGAGTACCTGCCCGAGTCGCCGCGGTACAAGCTCCGCACGCACGAGCTGCACACCCTGTCGAACGAGGGCGAGGGCCGCACGAAGATCACCGCCCAGCTGGCGGTCGACGGCGAGGCGGTCACCGTGCAGGGCGAGGGGGACGGCCCGGTCGAGGCATTCGTCCAGGCGATCTGCGACCACTTCGACGACCCTGCCTTCGACGTCGTCGACTACACCGAGCACGCGATCGGGCGAGGCAAGGACGCGACCGCGGTCGCGTACGTCGAGACCGTCGCCGGCGACAACGACATCAAGTGGGGCATCGGGCAGAACCCGAACATCACGACCGCCAGCCTCAAGGCCGTCCTCGCCGCCTTCGAACGCCAGCACGGCTGACGGACCTGTCATCGGGAGTCTGTCATCGGGGGTCAGGCACATGTCGCAAGGTCTGACGACCTTGCGACATGTGCCTGACCCCGTTTGTAAGGTGGCGGGGTGGGGGTTCTGACGACGCACGTGGGGTCGCTGCCGCGGCCCGATTCGGTGACGCCGCTGCTCATGGGCCGCGAGTCGGGTGAGCGCTTCGATCGCGAGGAATTCGACCCCGCGATGGCTGCGGCCGTCGCCGACGTCGTCGCGTGGCAGCGGAGCTGTGGCGTCGACATCGTCTCCGACGGCGAGATGTCGAAGATCACGTACTCGACCTACGTGAAGGACCGGATGACCGGCTTCGGCGGCGACGTCGCGCGTCGGCCGGCGCTCGACCTCGCTCCCTACCCGGAGCTCCGCCAGCGGATGGCGGCAGCCAGCGGTGGGGCTCAAGGGTTCCAGCGGCAGTCGTGCGTCGGGCCCATCGAGTACGTGGGCCACGACGACCTCCACGCCGATCTCGCGGCGATGCGCGTGGCGTGCGACGCGGCGGGGGCCACCCTCGGGTTCATGAACGCTGCATCACCCGGCCTCGTGACGGCGTTCCAACCGAACGAGCACTACCCGAGCCACGAGGCCTACGTCCGAGCCGTCGGCGCAGCCATGCGGACCGAGTACGAAGCGATCGTCGCCGCGGGCTTCGACGTCCAGCTCGACTGCCCCGATCTCGCGATGGCGCGCCACACCGGCTTCCAGACGCTCTCCGACGACGAGTTCGTCGCTCGGGCCGAGCTGCACGTCGACGTGCTGAACGAGGCGACGGCGAGCATCGACCCCGCCCGGATGCGGATGCACCTCTGCTGGGGCAACTACGAGGGCCCCCACGACCACGACATCGGGCTCGACCGGATCATCGACACCGTGCTGCGCGCCCGGCCGTCGACCATCGTCTTCGAGGCGGCCAACCCGCGACACGGCCACGAGTGGGAGGTGTGGCAGGGCGTCGACATCCCGGACGACAAGCTGCTCGCGCCGGGTGTGATCGTCTCGACGAGCAACTACGTCGAACACCCCCGCCGGGTCGCTCAGCTGCTCCGCCCGTACGTCGACCTGGTCGGCACCGAGCGGGTGCTCGCGTCCACCGACTGCGGCTTCGGGACCTTCGCGGGCATCGGCCGGATCGACCCCGACGTCGTCGGCAAGAAGCTCCGCAGCCTGGCCGAGGGCGCAGCGCTCGTCGGCAACTGACGACACATCGAACGGCACCGCGTCGACACGCCGGGCCCACATCGCCCGGCGCCCGGTCGGCTCTCGGTCCGGACGTGGCCGACGCGACTACCGTGGGCGGTATGTGCAAGGTCCTGCGCCGCCTGTTCTGGCTGGCACTGCTCGGCGGCGCCGGCTACGGCGCGTACGCCGCCTGGCAGCGCAAGCACGAACCGCAACCGAACGGCCCACCCGAATGGCCGCCGTTCGACGAGACCACCGATGGGACGCAGTCCGCTGCGCCGCCCGTCACCCTCGGCGACCCACCGAGCGACGCCGCCGACGCGGCCGACGGCGCCGGTCCGGTGACGAGTTTCGCCGATCTCGGCGAGCCGGGCTCGGCGAACGGCGACGGTGCGTCGTCGGATCGACGCTGGGTCGAGCCGGTCGACGGCGAGTGTCCACCGGGCTACCCGATCAAGGGCAACGACAACTCGGGCATCTATCACGTCCCCGGCGGTCGCTTCTACGCCCGCACCGTGCCGGAGCGTTGCTACGCGACCGAAGCCGACGCCGAGGCGGACGGGTACCGTCGCGCCAAGGCATGACGAGCCGCACGGGAATGATGGAGGAGCAACCATGAAGGTCAACGTCGATTTCGATCTGTGCGCATCCACGGGCGGGTGCATGCAGATCTGCCCCGAGGTGTTCGAGGTCCGCAGTGACGGCTACCTCTACGTCCTCCAGGAGGAACCGCCGCCGGAGCTGCACGACCGGGTGCGCGAGGCCGCCGACCTGTGCCCGACCGCCGCCATCGAGCTCGAGGACTGACGGTCGTCCCGCGATGTTCCACGAGCAGCTCGAACGGTCGTGGCGCGCGAGCAACTCGTTGCTGTGCATCGGGCTCGACCCCGACCCGGCACGGATGCCACAGCCGCTCGACGGCGCCCACGACGCCGTCTTCCAGTTCTGCAAGGCGATCGTCGACGCCACGGCCGATCTGGTCTGCGCGTTCAAGCCCCAGATCGCCTACTTCGCGTCGCAGCGAGAGGAGCCGGCCCTCGAGCGCCTGTGCACCTACGTCCGCGAGCGGTACCCCGACGTCACGATCGTGCTCGATGCGAAGCGGGGCGACATCGGCTCGACGGCCGAGCACTACGCCCGCGAGGCGTTCCGCCGCTACGGCGCCCACGCCGTCACGGTGAACCCCTATCTCGGCACCGACGCCGTGCTGCCCTATCTCGAGCACGGCGGCGGAGTACTCGGCCTCTGTCGGACGAGCAATCCGGGCGGCGACGACCTGCAGGCCCTCGACTGCGGCGGCGAACCGCTCTACGTCCGTGTGGCGCGGATGGTCAACGACCGATGGAGTGCACACGGCGACTGCGGGCTGGTCGTCGGCGCGACCTACCCGGACGAGCTCGCCACCGTCCGCGAGGTCGCACCCGACCTGCCGATCCTCGTGCCGGGCTTCGGCCACCAGGGCGGTGACCCCCACGCCGCCGTCAAGGCGGGCGCACGCGCGGACGGGCGCGGGCTGATGGTCAGCTCGTCCCGGGCGATCCTCTACGCCGGCAGTGGCGACGACTTCGCCGAGGCCGCCCGCAACGCAGCGATCGACGCGCGTCTCGCGACCTTGCCGGACGGCTGGTAGCACCGACACCACGGTCGCGTCCGGATCCCGCTCGCACGGTCGTTCCCTTGGTGCGACACTTCGGCCATGACGCCGCAGCAACGACGAGCCCGCTTCCTCGAGCGACACGCCCACGAGCACGTGTTCATCATGCCGAACCCGTGGGACGTCGGGTCGGCGAAGCTGCTCGCCGGCGCCGGCTTCGAGGCGCTGGCCACGACCAGCGCCGGGCTCGCCTGGTCACTCGGGAAGGACGACCAGCAGGTGACCAGGGACGAGTTGGTGGCGCACACCCGCCTCCTGGCCGACGCGACCGATCTGCCGCTCAACGTCGACAGCGAGCGCTGCTATGCCGACGACCTGGCCGGGATCGCCGAGACCGTCGGTCTGCTGCACGACGCGGGCGCCGCCGGCTGTTCGATCGAGGACTACGACCCGGCCACCGGATCGATCGACCCGATCGGGCTGGCGTCCGAGCGGGTGGCAGCCGCCGTCACCGCCGCCCACGTCGACGGTGACCCGATGGTGCTCACGGCGCGGTGCGAGAACCTGCTCTACGGCATCGGCGACCTCGAGGACACGATCGAACGCCTCCGTGCCTATCGCGACGCCGGAGCCGACTGCGTCTACGCCCCCGGCCTGTCGACCACCGAGCAGATCCGTGCCGTGGTCGACGCCGTCGGCGTGCCGCTCAACGTGCTCCACTGGCCGGGTGGCCCCTCGGTCGCCGAGATCGGCGCCGCAGGAGGACGCCGCGTGTCGACCGGCAGCGCGCTGGCCGGCACCGCGTACGGCGCGCTCATGCGCGGCGCCCGCGAACTGCTCGACCAGGGCACCGGGAACTACCGAGACATCAGCCTGAGCCGAGCCGATCGAGCCGCCCTCGGCGGCTGAACGGCACCCGTCCTCGGCAACGAGCCCGACCCGACCCCGTCACAGCCGAACCGCCACCCTCGGCTGAACGGCACCCGTCCTCGGCAACGAGCCCCACGCGATCCCGTCGCACCGTGAAACACGTCCCGACGAGACACATCAGCTCGCTCAGCCGTGGAGGGCGTCGACGGAGAGCATGCCCGGGGCGCTCCGCAGCTCGTCGAGCACCTCGCCCGGCACCTCGGCCGTCGTGGCCAGCAACATCATCGCGAGATCGGACTCCGGCACGCGGCCGACGTCCATGTCCGAGATGTTGATCTGGTG
>JAUHYJ010000281.1 GCA_030425785.1 Acidimicrobiia bacterium
GGCGCTGGTGGGGCCGGTCGTCGATGCCTCCCGGGCCTGAACGCCGTCCCTGACGTTCGCGCGGGCGCGGCGGTATGCTGGATGGGCCCGAACCCGCGGCTCCCCCGGTCGCGCCTCAATCCGGAAGGACAAAGACATGAACATCGCCTCCTCCGTGTCCGATCTGATCGGCGGGACCCCGCTCGTGCGGATGAAGCGCACGATGGAGATCGAGGGTCTCCCGGCGGTGCTGGCGATGAAGATGGAGACGACCAATCCGGGCGGCTCGGCCAAGGATCGGCCGGCGCTCGAGATGATCCTCGCCGCCGAACGCGACGGGCTGCTCGAGCCGGGCGGCACGATCGTCGAACCGACGAGCGGCAACACGGGCGTCGGTCTGGCGATCGTCGCCGCTCAGCGCGGCTACGACTGCGTGTTCGTCATGACCGACAAGAACGGCGCCGAGAAGATCGACCTCCTGAAGGCCTACGGCGCCGAGGTGGTCGTGTGCCCGGTGGCGGTGGCGCCCGACGACCCGCGCAGCTACTACAAGGTGGCCGAGCGGCTCACCCACGAACGCAACGCGTTCCGCCCGAACCAGTACGCCAACCCGAACAACCCACTCGCCCACACGAAGACGACCGGGCCCGAGCTGTGGGAGCAGACCGCCGGTCGCATCACCCACTTCGTCGCCGGTGCCGGCACCTGCGGCACGATCACCGGGACCGCCCGGTACCTGAAGGAGCGCAACGCCGACATCCGCATCGTCGCGGCCGACCCCGAGGGTTCGGTGTTCTCGGGTGGGTCGGGCCGGCCGTACCTGGTCGAAGGCGTCGGCGAGGACTTCTACCCGGCGGCGTGGGACCCCGACCTGTACGACGAGGTGATCGCCGTCAGCGACGCCGACAGCTTCGCGATGGCCCGACGCGTGAGCCAGGAGGAGGGCATCCTGATCGGCGGCTCGGGCGGCCTCGCCGTCGCCGCCGCGATCGAGGTCGCGAAGCGTGCCGGTCCGGACGACATCGTGGTGGTCCTGAACCCCGACTCCGGCCGCGGCTACCTGTCGCGCATCTTCAACGACGACTGGATGGCCAACTTCGGCTTCCTCACCGAGTGCGACCAGTGCGTCGGTGCCGTCGTCGACGCCCGCGGCGACGCGATGGCGCAGCTGCTGTACGTCAACCCGTCGCACACGGTGCGCACGGCGATCGACCTGATGCGCGAGCACGGCATCAGCCAGGTCCCCGTGTGCAAGAACACGCCACCGTTCGCGGCGGCCGAGGTGTCGGGGTCGGTCGACGAGCTCGAACTGATGGAACAGATCGCCGGCGATCCGAGTGCGATGGACCTACCCGTCGAACGGGTGATGAGCCCGAAGCTGCCGACGGTCGGCGTCGGCCAGAAGATCGAGTACGCACTCGAGCTGCTGCACACCTCTCCGGCGCTGTTGGTGCTCGCCGGCGGCCGCCCGTTGGGCGTGCTGACCCGCAGCGACATCCTGGCGTACTTCGACCAACGACTCGGCGCAGGAGACGCCACGAGATGACACGATGAGCGAGCTCTCGAACGAGACGAGTGATCGACGAGCTGACCGAATGGGTGATCGAGATGGGTGATCGAGATGGGTGAGGAACAGGACCAGTCGGGCTGGGCGTTCGAGACGCTGGCGATCCATGCCGGGCAACCGCCCGACGCGGCGACCGGCGCCGTCGTCACGCCGATCTCGCTGTCGACGACCTTCGCCCAGTCCGAGGTCGGGGTCCACCAGGGCTACGAGTACTCGCGGTCGGGCAACCCGACCCGCACCGCCGTCGAGCAGCAGGTGGCCGCGCTCGAACACGCCCGCCACGGCCTCGCCTTCGCCAGCGGCCTCGCCGCCGAGGACAACATCCTGCGGCTGCTGCGCCAGGGCCAGCGCGTCCTGCTGGGCAACGACGCCTACGGCGGCACGTTCCGCCTGATCGCCAAGGTCTGGGAGCCGCTCGGCTTCCCATGGACGGCGGTCGACCTGTCCGACCTCGACGCCGTCGTCGAGAACTGGCCCGACGACACGGGCCTCGTGTGGCTCGAGACGCCGACCAACCCGCTGCTCACCTGCTTCGACATCGAGGCGATCGCCGCGATCGCCCACGAGCGTGGCGCGCTGGTGGTCGTCGACAACACGTTCGCGACGCCCTACCTGCAACAGCCGATCACGCTCGGTGCCGACGTCGTGGTGCACTCGGCGACCAAGTACCTCGGCGGTCACAGCGACGTCGTCGGTGGGTTCGTCGCCGTCGACGACGACGAGCTCGGCGAGCGCCTGCGGTTCACCCAGAACGCCGCCGGCGCGGTGCCGTCGCCGTTCGACAGCTACCTCGTGTTGCGGGGTGTGAAGACGCTCGGGGTCCGGATGGACCGGCACTGCGAGAACGCCAGAGCGATCGTCGACCTGCTCACCGGACACGACGCGGTCGACCGGGTGCTGTACCCGCAGCTCCCCGACCACCCGGGTCACGCCGCCGCTGCCAAGCAGATGCGCGATTACGGCGGGATGGTCAGCTTCACGCTCAAGGCGGGTGAGGCGGCGGCGCGCCGGGTGGCCGCATCGACCGAGCTGTTCACGCTCGCCGAGTCGCTCGGGGCTGTCGAGAGCCTGATCGAGCACCCGGGCGCGATGACCCACGCCAGCGCGGCCGGGTCGCCGCTCGAGGTGCCCGACAATCTGGTCCGCCTGTCGGTCGGCATCGAGCACGCGAGCGACCTCGTCGCCGACCTCGCGCAAGCGCTCGAGGCCTGATCGACCGGCCGGCTCGGTGACGTCACCCGGCACGGCAGGCTTCCCGGTGCGGGTTCATGGGTAACGTCGAAGGCGTGACCGAACCACGACCACTCGTCATCGCCGCCAACCGTCTCCCGGTGATGCGCAACAGCGACGGCGGATGGAGCACGAGCCCGGGCGGACTCGTCCGGGCCCTGCTGCCGACCGTCCAGGAGTCGAAGGGTGCCTGGGTCGGCTGGACCGGTGAGCGCGACGGCGTCGCCGAGGTGATCGAGAGCGAGGGCATCGAGCTGCACTCGGTGCCCCTGTCGTCGAACGAGGTCGATCGCTACTACGAGGGGTTCGCGAACGACACCCTCTGGCCGCTCTACCACGACGCGATCCGCGAGTCCGGGTATCACAGCGCCGACTGGGACGCCTACGTCGACGTCAACCAGCGGTTCGCGGTCCAGGTCGCCAACATCGCGCCGCCGGGTGCGGCCGTGTGGCTGCACGACTACCACCTCCAGCTCGTCCCCGGCTTCCTGCGCGAGCAGCGCAACGACGTCCGCATCGGGTGGTTCAACCACATCCCGTTCCCGCCGCTCGAGCTGTTCCAGCGCATCCCATGGCGGAGCGAGATCGTGAAGGGGCTGCTCGGCGCGGACGTGCTCGGCTTCCAGCGCTCGCGGGGCGCACGGAACTTCATCGCCGCCGCCCACCAGCTGCTCGGCGCGACCGAGATCGACGACGACCTGGTCCACTACCAGGGCCGCAACATCTCGGTCGGTGCGTACCCGATCTCGATCGACGTCGCCGACTTCGAGCTCCAGGCGAGTGGCCGCGCGACCCGGCAGCGCAGCGCCCAGATCCGGTCGCGCCTCGGCGACCCGGAGGTGATCCTGCTCGGCGTCGACCGGCTCGACTACACGAAGGGCATCGGTGGCCGCCTGCGGGCGTTCGGCCAGCTGCTCGACGACGGCCGGCTCGACCCCGAACGCCACGTGCTCGTCCAGATCGCGACGCCGACCCGCGAGGGCGTCGAGCACTACCAGGACGAACGCCGCGAGATCGAGCAGATCGTCGGCGAGATCAACGGCCGCCACGCGCGCCTCGGGTTCCCGGTGATCCACTACCTGTACCAGACGCTGCCGCTCGACGAGCTGATCCCGCTCTACCGGGCCGGCGACGTCATGCTCGTCACCCCGCTGCGCGACGGCATGAACCTCGTGGCCAAGGAGTACGTCGCCGCGCACGTCGACGGCGACGGGGTGCTGGTGCTGTCGGAGTTCACGGGCGCTGCCGACGAGCTCGGGGAGGCGTTGCTCGTCAACCCGCACGACGAACAGCGCTTGCAGGACACGATCGTCCAGGCGGTCGAGATGCACCGCCACGAGCGGCGTCCGCGGATGGAGGCGATGCGCGATCGCCTCGCCACGGCGACGGTCGGCGACTGGGCCAAGTCGTTCCTCGACGTGCTGATGGAACGATGAGCGCGACCGAGGTCTCGACCGACGAGCTCGCCGATCTGATCGCGGCAGCGGGCGCCGACGCCCTGTTGGCGTTCGACGTCGACGGTGTCCTCGCACCGCTCGTCGAGCACGCCGACGACTCCCGCTTGCAGCCGGGCGTGGGCGACGCACTCGAGCGGCTGTCACAGCGGCAGCCCGTCACGATCATCTCCGGTCGCTCGCTCGACGACCTCGAGCGTCTGTTCGGGTTCGCGTCGACGATCGAGGTCATCGGCAGCCACGGGCTCGAGCGCCGGAGCAGTGGGCCGATCGCACTCGACGACGACGAGCAGTACACCTTCGACCAGCTCGAACTGCTCGGCCAGAAGGCGGTCGAGGCCGCCGGCGAGGGCGCCTGGCTCGAGTACAAGCCGGCGAGCGTGGCCGTACACGTCCGCACCGCCGACCCGGTGCTCGCCCGGCCCGCGGTCGACGCGGTCGCCCGGTTGGCGTCGATGATCGACGGCGCCGAGGTCAAGCACGGGCACATGGTCGTCGAACTGCTCGCGCGTTCGACCACGAAGGGCGAGGCGCTCGCCGCCCTGCGCGCCGACGGGCAGGCGGTCGTGTTCCTCGGCGACGACGTCACCGACGAGAGCGCCTTCGAGCTGATGACGGGCGAGCGCGACGTGTCGGTGCGAGTCGGCCCCGGTGACACCGCGGCCCGCTACCGGATCGGCAGCCCGAACGACGTCGCCACCCTCCTGCAGCGCCTCTGATCCACTCACCGTCTGCTGGAGCCGAACCGACCGCGTCGGTCACTCCCGCTCCACCAGAACTCACGCTTCACCGTTTGCGGGAGTCGAACCGACCGCGTTGGTTGCTTCGGCTCCACCAAACGTCGGGCTTCCGGATCGGTGGGCATCCACGTCGTCGATCGGGCATCATCGGGTGATGCGCATCGACCCCGAACGCTTCCTCGACGACCTCCGTACGTTGCGCACGTTCGGGGCGACCGGCACGGGGGTCGCGCGCCAGTCGTACTCCGACGTCGATCTGGTCGCGCGCCGCTGGCTCCGCGACCGGATGGCCGATGCCGGGCTCGATGCCACGATCGACGGCGTCGGCAACGTCATCGGCCGGTCACGCAACGACGGGCCCGCCCTGCTGATCGGGTCACACAGTGACACCCAGCCGATCGGCGGCTGGCTCGACGGCGCGTACGGCGTCATCGCCGCGATCGAGGTCGCCCGAGCCCTGCGGGACGACCCCGACACCGCCGACCTCGCCGTCGACGCCGTGGCGTGGGTCGACGAGGAGGGGTCGTACGTCAGCTGTCTCGGCAGCCGCTCGTTCTGCGGACTCGTCGACGACGACGAGATCGCCACCGCGCGCGGCCCCGACGGCGAAC